>JBPOHP010000178.1:0-5244 GCA_052035445.1 Candidatus Magasanikiibacteriota bacterium | reverse complement strand
GCGATCGTCGGCGAGAACGGCGCGGGCAAGACAACGCTCGTCAAACTTTTGATGGGGTTATACCGACCAACGGCTGGTAGTATCACCGTTAACGGGGTAGCACTTGATACTGTAGATCATGCCGCCTATGCGCGTTCACTCGGGGTATTGTTTCAAGATTTTCAGTCCTACGAAGATTTTACCGTGCGTGACGCGGTATGGTTTGGTGATGTTGAAAAACCTCGTGCGGATGAGGCTATTTATACGGCGCTGGAGCGGGCCGGAGCGCGAGAATTTGTAGAAAAATTGCCACAGAAATTAGGTAGTTATATGAGCTCCTGGATGGATAAAGATAATGGCTCAGATTTGTCAGGTGGCCAACGGCAGCGCATTGCGATTGCTCGGACGCTCTTTCGTGATCCGGATATCCTCATCATGGATGAGCCGACGTCAGCAATCGACGCCAAGGCAGAATATGAAATTTTTAAAGAATTAGAAATGAGTCGCAAAGGGAAAACGAGGATCCTTATTTCGCATCGTTTTAGCACAGTCCGTAAGGCCGACACGATTATTGTGCTTGATAAAGGACGTATTATCGAACGAGGATCGCATGATGAGCTGATGAAACGGCGAGGTGTGTACCATGATTTATTTACCAAACAAGCCGAAGGGTACGTGTAGACGTGCTGTTTCGGAACATGAGTATATCAGAAAAAAAACAGCCTTGGATGCTCCAAAACTGCTTTTGGTAGGAGGCAGAGACTGCTGCCTGCAGACAGAGTGGTGATGGGGCTAGTGTGGGGATTTTGGTGGGGGTGTGATGTTGCGGGCTAGCGACAGGTGTCGAGGTGGCTAGCAGTTGCAAGTACCTGCTGTGGATCGTGGAACATCTCCACTACTCCACCCCCCACGATCAGCGATAGCTCGGAGACGCCGAAATGCATGGCGTACGTTGTTCGAAATGGGCTATGCGCGTAGCCAAGCAATTGTCCGGTTTGAACAGATCCTGTTTTGTTTTTTTCGAGACTTCTCAAACCGCAGTATATATCGAGCGTCGTTTTGTCATCGTCATTGGCGACGATGATAGGGATGCATCCCGAGTGCATGCCTTCACCGGCTTTGGTGCCAAACTGGTCGATTTTTCCAGACCTGACTGCGAAAACCCCTGGACTATCCGACCACAGATCGACACCGTCGTGAGTGGTGCCTCCGCTCGCCGAATCCGTGCGCCGCGAGAGATAGCTGTCGTCGCCTGCTGTCGGGAGCACGGCTCCCCGCATCGGCAGGTTCAACATACAAGGCTGCTTCACAGCGGGATGTGCGATAGGGTGAGGAAGGGTGGTGGTAGGGCTGCAGCCAGAAAGAGCGGCAGTCACGAGAAAGGCAGTAGTCAGCGTTCGCATCGTATCGTCCTTGCAACATCGTACGAGATTGTACGACATGAAATAGTACCATTTTTTACGCATTGTGTCAAACTAAAATGGGCATAGTATAACAAATATTAGCTAAAAAATGTCGCAAAAAAACCACCTGAGAAAGGGTGGTTGTTGAGACCTGTGGCGTGGGCGGTCGGCAATCCGGCGATGGGTCTAATCTTCACCATCTACTGACGAGTGATTCTTGGCTGGGATAAAATTAATTTCCCGGTCTGCTCTAAGACGAGCAAGGTATCTATCGTCCTCATGGAGATGAACCATGGCAGGTTTTCCCTCATACATCCCTTCACGCTCCACGTCGTGACTCGCAAACGTCGACACAATCGCTGCATCCTTGTAGTGACCTAAAAAAAGCCATTGCACTGTAAGTACACTTTTTTTCCCGATGCATAAAATGAGCAACTTTCTCCCCGTGGTGGAGTGATTTTGGCAAAGAAAATATTGTTGAACAGACATATTCTACCTTCTGCATCATAGATTCGAAAACGCCTGATCGTATAAAGAAGATGCGGTCTCTGTGGGTCGCGGATAGACGCATCCGTCAAGGTGGAACACATGTCCCTGTATGCATCCGCCATCGGAGCCACCAAAACGGCAGCACAAGTGAGCATCAATGCGATCAATTTTTTCACGGGTATTCTCCTGTTTGTTGTCGTTGTACGCATCGTCTAACGCACGATAAGGCAATGCGTCTAACATAGCCTTTCGATAGTCTGCATCGGACGACATGGGAGACTGCCAGAGTATCATTAGTATGTCAATAATTTATGGTGATAGTATTATGGGGATAGTATTGGTAATACCTGTGTCTAAAAAAGGGACGTAAACAAATAATCAGTAACTGTGATGATCTGCGAGAGACCGTCTATAAAGCAGGAATTGTCGATGATGGTGTGATGATGTCAGATTCGTGGCTGTTGCACAGAAGACAAGGCATAGTCTGCTCTAAAATTAGTCTTTGTTGCATGGTTAGTTGAGTGCTATAGTATATAGTAGGGGGCAGGATTGGAGTAGGGCGTATGTCGTGGCAGGTGTGTTAAACAAGTTGAAAGAAGATATGCTTAATAGTTCTATATATGAATTGGGTAACGTACTATGTCAACATCTCTTATGACCGATTTCGATCGTCGTCGACGTCATTATGAATTAGAAAAAAAATTAGCCGATCAACTACGCCGTTCTACGAAAGAGGAGCGACCCCAGCTCTACGTCAGTTTGTATAATGAACTTTTTTCAAAAGTTCCTGAAATGGCTGCTGAAAATAAAGCAGAATCAGCTCGCTATGCTCGCCAGGCCTCTGCACTTCTCAGTCGTTTTATCACGCGATCAAGCGTATTTTTAGAGATTGGCGCTGGTGGTGGTGCGTTGTCGGCACTCGTTGCTCCGCTCGTAAAAAAAGTGTATGCGCTCGAAGTCTCTGCCGAGACCATTGCTCAGTTTAAACCATCTTCAAATACAGAAGTCGTCTTAGCACAAGGTGTGGAAATTCCTTTAGCGGCAGACAGTGTTGATTGCGCTTTTTCGACGCAAGTACTAGAGCACATCCATCCCGATGACGCACTCGATCATATTCGTAGTGTCGTACGTGTGCTGAAAAATGGCGGTACGTATGTCTGTCTCACACCGCATCGGTATTCGGGGCCGCACGATGTCTCGCGCGCATTTGATAATGAGGCGACGGGATTTCATCTCAAAGAATATACCATTCGCGAACTTGTACTGTTGTTTAAGGAGGGTGGTTTACGTGATATGCAGGTGTACGCGAACGTGCGCGGTTGGTATGTGCGTTACCCGTTAGGTGTGGCGTACGCGTTAGAGAGTATACTGGGAATTCTACCTCGAAAGGTTCAGCAAGTAATTTCTCGGCTGTATCCCGTAAAAATGTTTTTTGGTATAACCGTTGTTGGCAAGAAATAATGTTTTATTTTATGCTCGATTTTTTAAAACAACATCTGCAGCTGGTATCGCTGCGAAAAAAATTTCCTGGCACGCGCCTTCATGCACCGTGTTTTGTTGATCGAGAAGCCTTGAGCACTAGCCGTATTCATCTGTCCGAAGGGGTTGAGTTACTATCAGGCGCTCGACTCACCGGGAGTGTAACTCTTGGGGCGCACAGCTATTTTAGTTTTGGGGTAGAAGTGTATGCATCAAAAAAATTTCCCGTAACCATCGGAAAATTTTGCTCAGTGGCAACGGGTGTCTGTATTATTTCTTCTCACCATCATAACCCAACTACGCTAGCTAATTATCCGATCGCGGAGCGGATGTTTGGTGTTCAGGATGAGCCGTCTGGTAGTGAGATCGTAATCGGTAACGATGTCTGGATCGGCGCTCGGGCGGTTATTTTACCCGGAGTAATGATTGGGGATGGTGCTATTATCGGCGCTGGTAGCATTGTTACGAGTGGCACCGTCATCAAGCCGTACGAAGTGTGGGCTGGAAATCCAGCCAAAAAAATTAAAGATCGTTTTCCTAAAGAAGCGCTTGAGCGAATGAAAATGATGACCTGGTGGGAATGGGATGTTGCAGAAATTAAAAAAAATAAAGAAATGTTTATTAAGCCAGTAATGTAATTGTATGGGAGAATTTTATCGTGGTAATCCAGCTGATCAGGAGCATAAAAATAAACATCTTACGCGCGGTGATGTTGAAAGAAAAATTGCTATTGGCGAGCAGTTGTTGTCGGTCGATATTCAGAACCTCGATCTTGCCGGGTTACCGCTGATGGATAAAAAATTTTGTTCATCAGACGCCCGCGGAATTAAATTGCATCGCCGGAATGCTGATACTCAAGCTGAAATCATTACTGATATTTCTCATTCCGATTGGACTGATGCACTGCTGGCTACAGAAAATGGTGAAACAGTTTTTGTGGCAGTGCAAGCAGAAGGCGCTCGATTTGGTTTTACCGAACAACTTATTGATTGCCGGGCGCGCAACCAACAAGCGCAAGCGTCTGGTAAGCGCACTGCCGTCGAGGCGATGAACGGCCTTCACGGATTTAATGGTGCGCGCGGGAATTTTCAGAGAACGTCATGGAAAAATATTGATTTCGGTCAGACTGAATTTGGTGCTTATTTCAAGCAAGCTGATTTCCGTGGAGCGATTTTTGACGGATGTGATCTGTCGGGGATTGATCTTTCAACGTGCGATCTCGCAGGAATCGTAATTAAGGACCCGCTTGAGCTCGAAGGATTGAAAATATCTGCAAAAGATATGCTTTCCATAGCTCAAGGTCTAGCGTTTTCAGCTGAAGATAAACATAATGACTTGGAGGAGCGAGCGTATATGTACGAAGATGATCCGAAGGCTTTTTTGGAAAGCTACGGAATTAAAGTTGTTGCATAGTATTTTAATGCACTTGAGTAAATGTTATGGGCATCCTCCTCACCAAAAACACCACCGTCCTCGTCCAGGGAATTACCGGCAAAGAAGGTCAAAAAAATACTCGTGCCATGCTCGACTATCATACCAATGTCGTAGCGGGCGTTACTCCGGGCAAAGGCGGTCAAATCGTAGAAGAAAAGCCGGTGTATAATTCTGTGCAAGAAGCTGTTGAAAAGCATGGCGTGTTTTCTGCTTCAGTCATTGTCGTGCCACCATTTGCCGCTAAAGCCGCGATCCTCGAAGCGATCGACGCACAAATTCCGCTCATCAACATTTTGGTTGAGCGTATTCCGCTTAAAGACACGGCCTACTGTTTGGCTGCGGCCAAAGAAAAAAACATCCGTATCCTGGGGCCAAGCTCGCTGGGTTGTATTGTGCCGGGCGTCGGGCGCCTCGGCGTCGTCGGCGGCCCCTTGGTTAACGATATTTTTACTCCAGGCTC
>JBPOHP010000050.1:0-4640 GCA_052035445.1 Candidatus Magasanikiibacteriota bacterium | reverse complement strand
CACCAAACCACACCGCATCACGCACCGTAAAATCTTCGTACGACTGAAAATCTTGAAACAACACCCCGAGCGAACGCGCGTAGGCGGCATGATCCAAGGCATCGAGCACTGCCCCATTAACCGTGATAGTACCAGCCGTTGGTCGGTATAACCCCATCAAAAGTTTGACGAGCGTGGTCTTGCCGGCGCCGTTTTCACCAACGATCGCAACGGTTGAACCAAACGGAATTGCGAGCGAAATATCGCGGAGCGCTAGTTCACTACTCCGCGGATACGAGAATGAGACATGGTCAAACACGATTGATGGTTGGGCGATGGCTACGGAAGATTTTTCTGGGAAAACCGGCAGTTTCATGACCGCCACATAATCGGTCAGCTGACGTAAAAATGTATCTATATTTTCGGTGGCATACACAAAACTCGAAAGTGAGAGCAGGTACTGCTCGGCGATACTTTGGATATACATAAAATCGCCGATCGGCCTAAGACCGCGAAAAATAGCACGCAGCGTGAGCAGGAGCGTCGCTACCAAAAAACCGCTGCGGAGCGTATCGTCAACTACATCAAGTTTTTGACGACGGACGTTGTAGGTCTGATGAAAACGCGCGTGTTCGAGAGAATATTTTTTCCACTCTTGAAAAACAAAGGGCACCATGTTTAACAATCGCGTTTCTTTAAGTGCACTCCCTGATAACAAATTTTCGTATGAGTGTTTGAGACGGTACAATTTTCCAAACGCGTCCCACCGACTATCACGCTCGCGACTAATCTTGAGCCGGAGCATGACGATCGGCACAAAAGCAGCAAGTGCCAGAAGTGTCAGTAGTAGCGAAACAGACATAAAAATATGAATTGCAATCACCATCATTACCAGAGCGCTGAGCGGCGCCAGCACCATGTCTTGCACGAATGATTTGAGCTGCCCCGCAAAACGCTCGGCTCGCTCAAACGCATCAAGCGTGTCTCGATCTTCGTACTTAAAAAACGGCAAATACGCTTGTGCCCGCCGCACCCGTGCCGTGAGTGCGATTTCAAACTCTGCACCATAGCGATCTTCCGCATAGGTAACCACCGTCGTCAGCAATGAATTCAAAAATGCAACAACTGCACCAGCGATGATATATCCAGCAACTTTTTCTGATGCCCCGGGCACCTGCTCTACAACAGCTGGCAAGCCACTTATCACCTGCGCCCCAAGCCAAGCGATAATAATCGGAACGACGCGGTACTTAGCCTCTTTCACCGCGCTGACGAGCACAAACCATCGGCCTTCGCGCAAGGTCGTCAGAAGGATACCTGGCAGTTCGCGGAGGGCGGCGCGGCGGGAAAAAGTAGGAAGATTTTGAGACATATAATTATATCAGAGGTGTCGCCGGACGCTCAGGACGAGGACCGAGAATTTTTTTGATCTCTTCGGCACCAAGAATGCCACTTCCATTCACCAGCGTCTGAGCGAGTAGTTTTATTTTTTTCACATGATGCGTAACAATCTTCTCAGCTTCGTGTTCAGCTTCAGCTAAAATCTTTTTTATGGCACTCTCTACCAGCGGATCATCTGTTCTAGGTTTTTCATCGTCACTCAGATACACACGGACTCCTGTTTCCTCACCCAAACCCCACCAACACACCATTTTAGTAGCCACTTCATTTGCACGAATCAAATCGCTTCGACACTGACGAGTTCTCCATTCTTGTGGCACCACGACACGTTCGGTAACATGCCCTGCTAAACTTATAGCAATTTCGGCCATGAGTTCGGCGTAAAATATTCGAGCAAAATCCCCTGCCTGCGCTACCGTCTCACCAGAAGTATGCTCTCGTTCGCCGATGGAAATATGATCAAGTTCTTTACCAAAAGGGTGAAAATGAGACACAACTGCATGACCAGCCTCGTGGTACGCTCCTACCAACTGATCGAACTTTGCCACATCATGACCAATAACTGGTAGACCATTCTCTTTATCTTGATATGCCTTGATAACATGATGTTCGGTTATATGCTCAGACTTTTCTATGGCAGCATATATTCCCGCCGCTTCGATGAACAAACGCATAGCAGTATAATCCATACCTACCGTCAAACTCATGAGGCGCTCGAGGTCAACAGTTAGCCTAGGATTTTTCTTCACCAGAGTAGTGAGTATCTCTCGCCGCTCCTCTCGGACTGGTGTTAAAAATGTAACAATCTTTCCGCCTAAACAATCCGATGATCGAACCGTACTAGCAATCGACGTACTCCGCTCAGCAGTAGCAACAAAAAAACACGGAGCATTTTTTGGAACTGCTAAAATTTCTTGCACAAAAAGAGATACGGCTTGATCATCTGCGTCTTCAGCCAAAACAGTATGATCAATATTCTCGAACAAGATCAGCGTGGGTTGTTTAAAATCAAGCGAACGAAAAATACTTTTTATTCTTCCATAGGGGTCAGTTGAATTTTTACCAATCTCAACACTCGGAACACGCAAGAATCGCATCTTCGTTTCACCTGCCAACGCCTCTGCAACAGTACGCTTACCCGTGCCAGGGTCGCCCACAAAAATCAACCCACGAGAAGGAATTGTGCTAACACGTTGGAACGGTCGCGCATCGCGACAGTAAGCAACGATACCCTGCAACGCTTTCTTTTGCGCCAAAAAACCGTCAAGATCAGAAAAAGAAACAGACGGTTTCTCAAATACTGATGACGTTTTTATTTTTTTAGTTTTAGTTGGCATATGGCAAGCTATCATGCTTTAAACATAAAAAACTGATTATTTTTAAGAAAGAACACTAACTTTTTTGACAAACAATTATATCCCTTTCTCAAAGAAATTCTCCCGTATTTCGAACGCCAACTCTACCGGTTCGTCATCGTCGCAACAATTGGTTACAAAACTGTTTGAGACTACCTCTATTTTTTTTATTTTATATTCAACGAATTTAAATTCGTAGTTTAAACTTGGTTCCTGAGTCAAAAATTTTCTTACCTTCTCGACAGCAAATTTTTCAGAAGAAACATTTTTAATCAAAAACAACCCTTCTTCATGCTGGTCCGCAGATTCATTACCTTCAACCCACAACTCTCGATAAACCCGAATGACGTAATTTGATAGTTTCTTTTTTACTCGCAACGATTTTTTCTTTTTTTTGTAACCCTGCATTGATATAATTTTTATTCTTGATACTAAAGGATCGCAAACAATTTTTTTTAACACGGGTCCAGAAATCACCGACACCAAACCAATAATCACCGCATTTTGCTCATCCCAATCAATCTTTGTATAATCAAAAATTTGGTATTTTTTTACCATTTTTTTTAAGACACTTTCTCCGTGCTGCGCAAACATCTCTCTTCTCGTTTCAAAAGAAAGATGAGCGTATTTTTTGTATACAGGCCAAGTAAAGTATATTTCGCACTTCACCCGACGATCTACCTTATAGACATCACTCTCAACTATCGAAAAACTTTCAACATTATTAATTTTTTTCATACAAACAAACTTTAGGGCGTAGAAAGCGCCGGCAAAATCACGCCTTCTTCAATACTTTTACCCACCACTTTTCGTACAATAACGTGGTAGTTGGGGAGATCCATAAGATGTTCTCGCGTGAATGTTGGCGCAAATTCTGGCTCGAGCTGCTCGGCATCGTGCATACCAACACTAAACATGGCCACATTTCCCATATTTCCTAAAATTAAGTTACGTGTTTCTTCGTCAAATTGATTCAAATATTGATGAGCCATCACCACACTCACCCCACAGCTACGACCACTTACCAAAAGCGGTTCGAGGTCTTTTTGCCACCAATTTTGTGCCTCTTCCAGATAGACCGAGCATAACGGTTTAGCATCAGTACCACGACGCTTGAGCATTGCTTCCACAAAACGAGTAAGAATGTCATGGCCGAGTCGCTGGCTCAACTCTTCTCCAATATGGCCTTTGCCCAAACTAATCAACAGCACTTTCTGGCTATCCAGAACCGACGAAACATCAAGAGCGTTACAGTGCGCCTCGGCGCCTTCTGGGCTCATCAGTTGGACAACCACTACATCGTTCTTACGCTCTGGCGGAATATGCGCCACAACCATCTCGAGCATATCGCCGTGCGGATCAAGCGCGAGCACGCCGTTTCCCTGCTCGATATCTTGTCGAATGGTGTTGGCCAGCAGCGTGGATTTTCCCGTGCCGCTTTTACCAATGACATACAAATGACGCAAGCGCTCATCGTCATTCCACGTGATTGGTCTTCCGCTTTTGATTTCGGTGGCGAGGATTATAGGCGATTGCATAGAGTGCAAAAAAATAATTGTTTACCAGTAACGATTGTTGTTTTGCCCGCTGAAATACGGCACGTGAAAAGCTCTACGAGAATGAGCTACGTTCGTTCAAGGAGAAACACGCATGGCCAGAACCATTTTTGGATTCGTTGTTGCCCTCGCCCTGTCCGCAGGCTGCACCACACCGCACCGTCCAGGAAATACGGCACCAAAGAAGGACTATTATGACTTCGCGGGTCAGACGACCGAGACCTGGCGTGTCGAGATCGTCAACCCACCAGTACCTGATGCCGATCTTGAGGTCTTTTACCATCCAAAGGGAGCTCCCTACGGCATGCTGATGAAGCATGTTCCCGGCCACCCCTACCTCTTTCAGGCA
>JBPOHP010000120.1:0-4235 GCA_052035445.1 Candidatus Magasanikiibacteriota bacterium | reverse complement strand
GCTGTATTCGCTCAATGCGTTGCTCCGAAAACACAAGCGGTAGTCGGTTCTCGAGAGTTTTAACAGTGAGAATAAAAGAGCTGCCGGGCGTCTTTAAACCAACCAAACGCCCTTTTCGATCTACAATAATTCCGCTATCACCGTCGGTATCTCGGAGCGCCCAATGCGGCAAACCATCGACTGTGAGCAGCAGCTCATCGGCCTGGTCTGAAGTTTCGAGAATTGCAGCATGAGCTTTGCCGCCACGCACAACAAAAACTTGGGCCTCAGAGAGTGGGAGCGACGCGGCTTCAAAAGGGTGGTGGAGAGGATTATTACCTCCTCGACGAACCTTAAAAAAAACTTCGGGTGATTCGGTTGAGGTCACCACAACACTCGCTGATAGAACCAATCCCGTCGGTGTAACCGCATACCACGGTTCGTTTGCGGATAATGAACTTGTGGGCGCAAACACATACCACCCATCAGAACTCACCGGCACTGCTTCGCCAATTTTATCACGAGGATCAAAATACTCTACCACACCAAGTGATCGTCGTGTTCGATATACGGTAACTATCTTTGACAAACTTTCATCGAGAACCCGTGCTTCCAAAACTGATGATTGAGTAGTGTTATTAAATGGTCGATACACAAAAGACGTGGGGATACTACCCACGACACTTGGAAACAACCAGGCAACCATTGCTGAGGCTGCAGCTGCGCCTGCAAAAAGTGAAAGTACCGATGCTAAAAGCAGAATTTTAATACGCTGCCAAGCCTGGTGAGCGGCAATACTTTTAGAAGGGGGAGGTATATGTGGGGCAAACATATAAAAAATTATTTCCAACGAACAATACCACAAAGAACAACTAACAAGGCAATGCCGTGGGCAAACAAAAAATACCCATGCCGAGGCCATGCTATTCCATCTTCAGACATATAATACCTAAGCGTCAGCCAAATGATATACCATACCCAACTCATGATTACGCCAGCAAACAAAAAACCAATGGGCCAGAAAGATACCACGAAACCCACTTGAATCATACACCATAGCAGTACCGCACTAGCATTTACAAGTGAACGCAACGCCTCACGCATATACCACCACCAGGCAACACCAGCAGTAAGCATGCTTATACTTGAAACACTCAGTAACAATATCAACCATGAAGAAGCAGGGTAAAGTGTGAGTGTAATCGCCGCATTATATCCGGCCCACAACCCTGACAAACCAAATAGCATCATCGCTACACCAACACGAACGTGGGGTCGGGCTAAAAAAACCAATTCCGAACGTGTTCGAGGAATGAGCCAAAAGCTTATAGCAGGAAGAATGCTGCCACACGCGAGTACCCCATACCACAAAATCGAAACTGCTCCAAAAGAAGAAGACTGATCGACAATCAACACGTAAATAATAAAACCAATCTGGAATAGCGCCAAAGAAAACCAGTGACAAAACTTTGAAACGCTCGGTGGATACGATGTGCAGTAGATTAGTATAAGCCAACTACAAGAACGAACACCCATCCATATTCCGAATAACATCCAGGTGTCAGCATGACGAAAAACCAAGGCGCATATAGTGCCAATGAGCACATCGATACACGCTACGATCTTTGGCGGAAGAATAGAAAAACGATTACGAATATCGAGTACGTGTTGCACAACATCATTCATATCACAGAATTATTCAATATATCTTAACCGAAGAATTAAAAAATGAAAAGCATGATTTATGAGAACGATCACTTGAACTCTCTAAAAAATATTGTTATCATACCGTAGAGTAAGGTTAATACTAAGTATGAGTACGCTTGCAGAAAATCGATCTGCTTTTTTTGACTATGAAATCCTTGAAACCTACGAGGCTGGTTTAGTGCTCAAAGGATCTGAAGTTAAAGCCGCTAAATCAGGCTCAATAAACCTCAAAGGATCATTTGTTACGTTTCATAACGGGGAAGCTCGACTTACTAATGCGCACATTGGGAGGTACGCCCACACTCGACCGGATTTTGCCTATGAACCCACACGAAGTAGAAGTTTGTTACTCCACAAAAAACAAATCACCTCTCTTGTCGCACAATCCCAAGAAAAAGGCTTGACAATCGTGCCGTTAAGCGTTTATACTAAGGGTCATCTTGTCAAAGTAAAAATCGGTATTGCGCGCGGCCGCCACCTCTACGACAAACGAGAGGTTCTCAAACAACGGGCGATCGATCGTGATAATCGACAACGTCAATCGTTTAAAAAAGAATAAATGAGTGCATCTTCCTTAAAAACAGGGAGTGCTGGGTTTCGACAAGAGATGCTTTGTTTATGTGCATATCGAGAAGGCTCCGTTCTCGTAAATAGCTGGAGCACCATAATAAGTGCCAACTTGTTATCAAAAGCTAAAACTGCTTTGTCCAACGCTTTCGGCGCCATGACGAACAGTTTTGCTCCGGTAATGGCCTAGCCATTTTACCCATCGCCCAAGCAATAGCCGGTAGCTTGATCGCGGTGTCACCCACCGGACGTAGGCATCAGAAATACTGAAAACAGTTCCTATGCCGAAATTCTTGCTTTCTTACCGCTTCGCATTTTGCCTTGTTTTTAGCGAACGGGACACTACCAAACTTGGCTATGTATGTAGATAGTAGACAAACATTTACTTGGACGCGAGTTCAACTCTCGCCACTTCCACTCGTTTAGTGGTACAGTGTCCACAGTTCTTGGTAAGCCCGTGTTACAATAATTTTAAACAGGCTAGACTGAGAATCTTAGGACTTATCGCTTATCATTATGCGTATTTCACGTCGTCCCAAAAAAGAGCAGGAAAAAATCGCCTATCTTTATAACGAAGGTATCAGCAACCCTCAAATTATGGTCATTGATCATGACGGTACTAATTTGGGCGTTCTTTCGACTGGAGAAGCGATTCGCAAGGCGCGTGAACAAAATTTTGATTTAGTTGAAATTAATCCAAAATCCAACCCACCGGTAGCAAAAATTATGGATTTTGGCCAATTTCGCTATCAAAAAGAAAAAGAGATGCGCTTACGCAAGGCGCACCAGCATGTAGTTGATATCAAAGGAATCAGAATATCTCTACGAATTGGCGCTCACGATCTCGAAATCAGAAAAAACCAAACCCTTAAATTTCTCGACGTAGGTGATAAGGTGCGTATCGAAATGATGCTCCGTGGACGCGAACAACAGCAAACGGCTCTTGCTTTCGATATGATACGGAAATTTGTTACTGAAATTAACAACCAAGTACAAATTCGCTGGGAACAGGAGGTAGAAAAACAGGGTAATAAAATAACTGCCATTATTACCAAAAACTAAATAACGGGTGGCAAGCTGAAAGTTACAAGCAGTACAGCACCGCGCCCTTAGAACGCGTCCCCGGTACCTTGCGACTTACACCTTGCAACTTATTTATTCAATGTATGCCAAAACAGAAGACTCACAAGGCCACAGCGAAACGCTATCGCGTTACCGGAAATGGAAAGAAACTCACCATTGAGCGCCGTCGGTCTGGACAAGCTCATTTCAACCAAAAACAACGTGGTAAAACCGAACGCGCAAAGCGTCGTGATTTTCAGCCTGATACTATCAAAGGCTTCATTAAAGTTGCTCTACCTAACTAATATATGACAAGAATTAAAGGTGCAAAACTCCACAATAAACGCCGAAAAGGCATCCTGAAGCATACAAAAGGTTATAAATGGGGTCGTAAATCAAAAATAAAGCTGGCTAAGGTAGCAAAAATGAAAGCTGGCCAACATGCTTTTGCTTCGCGTAGAACCAAAAAACGTGAACACCGTGCACTGTGGCAGATTCGTATTAATGCAGCTGTACGACCACTTGGATTTAGCTACAGCACATTTATCGACGCTCTCAAAAAAAAGAAAGTAGCTCTTGATCGCAAAATTCTTTCTACACTCGCACAAAAAAACCCTACAGTTTTTTCTCATATTGTAGAAACAATAAAATAGCATAATGAATGATAAAAAATCGCTTTTTAAGCGATTTTTTTGTACTCAAATAAATACGGCTTAGATATTGGTAAGTTATCCACAAAATATCCTTGACGGGTATATATCAAACTGGTAGTATCCTCCTGTCATACCTGACACACGAGCTCTGAAAGTGTTTGGCGATGCGGCGGGGGTTTCCCCCTCCTTAACCCCCACCCTCGCTAGACACTTCCAGGGCTTTTGTAATTAATTGGAATCGGCGTCCACCTACTTATGCAGGTGGAC
>JBPOHP010000034.1:0-2678 GCA_052035445.1 Candidatus Magasanikiibacteriota bacterium | reverse complement strand
GCCCTGCAGCTTTAGCAAAGCTGTACGATAGACCACTCTGACACCTCTCCAAAGGTGGGTAGTATTTTTTAGCTGACTTTATAGTAATTTCGGAACACTCGAGGCGAAGCCCGCCTTCGCAGGCCACTGCGGACTTGTCTCGCCTTATCTTCGTCCCTGTTCTAGTAATGTGTTAGACTCAGAGTACTAAAACACTCTGCTCGCCTACGTCCCGAGTACTCGGGACTACGGCGAAGCGAAGGCGGAGAGACAGGGATTCGAACCCTGGGAGCCCTTACGGACCCGACAGTTTAGTAAACTGTTGCTTTAGACCGCTCAGCCATCTCTCCCTGATGTTCTTTATACGCGACGTATCTCCACAGACCGTCGCTATAAAAGTCGAAGTGATCGTAACAAAAAAGACCTGTATGGTCAATAATTCTTATCCATTCAAAATCAAGAGTTATCCCCGGGCCAACGTTAAACCCCAAACCCATTTAGCACCACGTCGCTTCAATTCACGAGCACATTCTTGCATCGTACTACCCGTTGTAAACACATCATCAACTAAAATAATGTGGTCTGGCGGTGGTGTTGTACTCTGCCACAAAAAAGCCTCCATTAAATTGGTGCGTCTCTCCATGGCGTTTAGTTCTGCCTGAGGACGTGTATAACGAACACGCGCCAACCCATCTGTTGTAATAGTAATTGGTTCAAGTATTATTTTTTCTTCCAACCAACCTTCTACTAGAGCACGGGCGATTCGCTCCGCCTGATTAAAGCCACGCTCCCGCTCGCGACGTGGATGAAGAGGTACTGGCACACACACCACTTTTGATTGAGCAGTATAAAAAATATGCTCCCAAACTCTTTTTTCTACTCCTGAAAAAATCTTGGGTAAGACGCTCAAAATATCACTGGCGTTTTGATACTTAATTGTCTTAATCAGCTTAGCTAATGGCGCATTTTCATTATAATCAAAGAGTGCCGTAATACCGTCAAGCTCTGAACCAGGAAGACAGTCTATACAAACTTGACCTCCGGGAGTAGGTCGAGGACAGCTCGGGCAGCGCTGGTGTGCTATTGGTGAAAAAGCTTTTTGACACGTACTACAACACCATGAACCATCAACACCACACACGAGACACGAAATCGGAAAAAATAAATTTTTCAAAAAAACCAAAAACCCATGCTCCATAACAACTCCAGTAATATTACGGCTTAGCCCAACTAAATCCATCAACCAACCAGTTGGCCCCTTGCTTAACTAAGAGCACTACAGCTTTTTGTTGGTACGTTGACGTTTTTCCAGCTTTTGTCTCAGTTCGTTGAGCTGTTACATCTACTCGTGCCGCACCAGCACTCCAATCAGCAAGAGTTGTTAAAAGCACTTGTGTAGATACTCCAATAAACGATGAAGCTGGCTTAGGAGATGTTGGCGGTTTAATCTTTTCCCACAGCTGAGGAGAAACAAGAGATCGCACATCAAAGATATTTTGATAATTATTATCAGTAGAAAAACTACCGTATATTTCAGTAAAAACGCGGGCGAAACGTTCTACCCCCTTTTTTTCAATCGCAAGAGGGGTAACAGTACTCGTTGTAGCCTCTGTGACAGTTAAAGAATTGGTCGGAAGTGTAACGGCGGATAACGAAGATGTCGTAAAATTACTACTATCAATAAAACGACCGGTGGTGGTTGGTTCGGGCGCGTTTGGCGTTACGGTGCGCGTTGAAAGCAGACCCCCATTCTTTGATGTTGATTGATAGAACAAGAAAACCCCTCCTGCGAGCGCCAATACTACCAACATAATTATAATACCAAGACGAATTCGTGGAGACATACAGTAATATTCAAGAGCAAAAAATTAGGAAAATGCTTGATCAAATTTCTTTTTTTGTTTTTCAATCTCCAATAATTGCTGAGGATTAGTAGTAACAATCTGATCTTCTGTTGGAGAAGCGACTACGCGTATAGCAGCATGTTTATTCCCTGCAAAAAAGATTCCCTCCCCCACTCCACTTTGTAGAAGTAAATATTTTTCACTGTCGGTAAGTAAAAACACTTTTTGAATCAAATCAACCGAAGACGGAGATTGGCGCAACAATAATTGCAGAGCAGAGTTTGTAACAATCGATTGGCCATATTGCGATTTCAAAAAATCATTCACATCTTGAGTGATTGTGGTAACCCCTAAAAAGTATTTGCGGCACCGTTTTACCAATGCATGAATAAATCGCGCTGAATCCTCATGCTGCATCATCCACCACGCTTCATCAATAACGAGAATACGCTTTTTTCTTTCACTACGAACGACATTCCAAATATAATTTACGATTGCATAAATGGCGAGTGGACGCAACTCATCTTCTAAATCACGGACACTAAAAATAACCAATTGATTTCTCATGTCGACATTAGTCGGCGAATTAAAGAGCCCTGAAAAAGTACCTTCAGTAAATTTTTTCATCTTAAGAACGAGTTCTTCTGAGCCTTGCATACCCTCAAGTACTTCCTGCAAATCCTGCATGATTGGCGGTCGTACCGTTGCTAAGTCTGCCTCTGGGGTAATATCCTTCTTAGCATACGCTTCAATCAAAGCACGGTCCATAAGTGAATCCTGTTCAGTCGTCAAGCCGCCAAGCATAATACGTATCAAACCTTTGGTGGTAATAACCGCACTACGAATAATATCTTC
>JBPOHP010000009.1:0-6599 GCA_052035445.1 Candidatus Magasanikiibacteriota bacterium | reverse complement strand
TAATTTTTAATTGGCGCAGCGAATTTTCCACAAACCAGCCAATCATCGTTGAAACAACCGACAAATCGCGTTGTCTCAGTGGCTGGAAGAGTGAGATAGCCTTCCAAGGCACCACCCTTGAAGGCCGTCCGTGGACAGACTACAAAGTTAGTTCTTTTTACCCCTCCACCAACGGATTCACCTTCAACTCAGCGAGTAATCCCATACTCTGCTCGGACGCACCAACCGGTAGTGCTGCCACTAACTGGGTCTACACCTGTAGCCCAGTAGCTAATTTCTCACTGGCTTTTAATCAGATGGTTTACGGACTGTTGTGCATGGAAGTATCAGTGTACTTTGCTGACGGAACACCTTCGGTAAAGCTTAAAGATATCTTTTTTACGATGGGGCTCTGAGATTAGTGAGGATGGAATTATGACTAGCTGGGGGGCTGGTTTTTTGTTATGCCCCGGTGATCAAGCAAACTACTGCTCCGATTGGTTTCCAGCCCGTGGTGAGTGCTTGCTGAAGGGCGGCGATACCAAGCGCGCTTGTGGCGGAAATATCGATGTCGGTATGTTTTTTTACGAGCTCTTGGGCGGCAGCAATTTCTTGGTTAGTAATTATCCAGCCGTTGCCGATACTTTCAATGATCGCTGTAGTGACGGCAGTGGTGCGATGGGCAACTACATCGACGATGCTCGAAGCGAGCGAAGGTTCTGAAGCGTCAGTAGTGGGCAAATCATGCTGTCGTTTATTATAGAGCGCAATGACCAGCGGGTGGCAGTTGGGTGTTTGGGCGATGTGAATTTGAGGGAGCGCGAGATGTAGTTGTTTGAAACCGTTAAAAATACCAACAGCTGTGGTACCGCTTGAGGCGGGTAAAAATATGGCCGCGAGATTCGGAATTTTGGCAAGTTCTTGGGCGAGTTCCGTGTAGCCCCGGAGCGCAAGTTCGTCTGTTGATTGGCGTAACAAGCGCGCACCCTCTTTGCTTCTTTTGAAGGCTGCTTGTTTTGGGTTGTCGGTTTTGGTAAGGGTGATGGTCTTTTCATCATGGATCGCCTGACGAAGTTTTTGTTCTTTGACGGGATCGATATGCTGGCCAACAAACACTTCGAGGTGAGCGGGATCAGTAAGCCTGTTTTTGTTGTGGTGTTCGATATCAATAATGGCCGCGAGTGCTGCGTTGCCCGACGAAGAGATAACAAAACTACGCTCGCCTTGGCGGGCATACTCTTTAATCATGAGGGGGATTGAACGGCCCTTATGGGAGCCGCTTTTATGTAGATCTTCTCGTTTAAGCCATAACTCGGTGGTAAGACCAAGCGCGGTAGCGAGCGTGGAGGAGGGGATTTGCGGAGTTTTCATAGTACGAAGGCTTGCTTTTGGGAGGAAAAAAGAGTAAGGTGGAGCATGTTAACGCTTTACTATACGTCTATGAAGCTTATTTGTCCAGAATGTAAAAATGAGGTAGATTTATCACCCTATTCTGATATCGATGTAGGGCACGCGGTAGAATGTCAGATGTGCGGCATTACGCTTAAAGTTGCGGCGATTGATGAAGATAAAGTGCAGGCCGATATCATGGATGAGGGGAAATAAAGAGATTTTTTTCAGAAGCACGACCTAACTGGTCGTGTTTTTTGTTGTGAAAAAAGCCGCTCAACCACGGTGCGCTCTCGAGGTGATATCTGAGAACGAGCGTGGTTGGGCGGGCGTGCTATGCTGTAGCCTTCGAGTTGCGGTAGGCGTAGAACCGAGACGTGAATACATTTGGATCGTTCAGGCCTGAAGCCAGCGGTTTACAGATTTTGGTGAGTGGCTCTGGTGATTTTTTGATATCACTCGAACCAAGATCGAAGTGATGAGATTTTCTAAGGAGTTTTATTGGCGCTGGTTTGTCGTCGGGGGCGATTGGCGAAGAATCTGAAGTAGGCATAAACGCAGACAAGAAGGGCGAGAAGGCCGAAATATTTGTTGCGTTGGGCGCGTTGATGGTCTGCCGCCAGTAGCTGGGCAGCCACTGCTCCGTCAACGGATTCTTGGTATCGTAGAGCAGGCCCGAAAGATTCGCGTGCAGGTCTTGTGCGGTCTTTTAGCGCTGATTCGCGCATTTCTTCTTCGGTCATATCATGTGGATTTGCCAATGATTGGCCGCTCAAGGCTAGACAGGTGATGACAATGCTTAGGTTAAACAGTCGGTAAAGATTTCGGATGGGCATGACGGATACCTCCCAAGATTAATGGGTTGTGAATGTGCTTTTCGACACGGAAATAGGCGCGAAAGCTGGTGCTAACGCGACGTTAAAAATTAGCAGAGATGGTATTTTTTGTCAATGTTGCAGTGTATACAATAAAAGAAAAGCAAGGAGGGTTAGTCCTTGCTTTGGGTGGTGTTTGCCTCAGGGGATGAGGCTAGAATGAACCACCAGATGCGCCAGAGAATCAGACGTAACGGCGGGTGTTTAATCTAAAATCGTAGGCGTTTTTGTGAAGCTGTTTCGTATCACCTACGACTAGCACTGCAAATGGTACTCTTTTGCCGCCGTCGGTACACCACTGCGGCAAACAGACTTGCTGCGAGAAGACCGACTGAGAGGCATATACGCAGCTTATTGCGAACCAGCCGTCGTTTTTCAGTTTCGATGCGGTCAGTCAGTTGCTGGACCCGCTCTGTCGTTTCTTCCATCTGGTCCGGTATATAGCTGTTTCGCGCTGCATCAGCCTCGTAGTATATGGAGACTGCTTCCAGGGTAAGGGCAGGTGTTGTGGGCTCGGCAAGCGCGGTATGGAGTCGCTCCATGACAATGTTTAGCCGTCGCTTTGCCGTCGCGCAGCTCTCATCGCAATAGCGTTCAAGTTTAACGAGCACCTCGCCTGTGCTAGTGGTGGTCGTGTAAATTTCATATAAGCCCAGAAATCTACCTGCCGGCTCCCACTTAAGTGTTGGTATATTTTGGGGTGAGTTGACGTAAGTTTCTTCTTCATCTTCAATCTGAGAACAGCTCGTGTGAGCGTGGGCACAGCTGATAGTGAGTAGTGCGAGAAGGGCGAGTGAGGCGTTAAGTAATCGGTTGGTGTTACGCATGTGTTCCCCCGGAGTGTGAGTTGTTAAAGACGTTGCAGAAGACAACAAGTCTGCGACTTGAACTGAGCGCGAAAGCAGGGCTAACGCGACAAGAGATAGTAGCATTGTTTTCGTTCGTTGTCAATGTTGCAGTGTATACAATAAAAGAAAAGCAAGGAGGGTTAGTCCTTGCTTTGGGTGGTGTTTGCCTCAGGGGATGAGGCTAGAGAAAATTACCACTCATCGCGTTTCAATTTTCGGGTTTCATCGCATACCAGTTGCTGGTATCGGGGGAGTTTTTGGTATGCATCTGGGGCGATAGGGATCAGTGGTAGTGCATCACTCATTGCCTCCACTACAGCCGGATCAGGGTTGCTACTCCGCTTGTATTGGTAAAGAAAAAGGGAGAGCACACCTGCTAGGTATCGATCTTGGCCGCCCAGAGCGACCCCGCAGATTACAGACTCTCGTTTTTCGTACCAACTCGCCCAGCATTTTGCTGCCAACGAGAGACTGAGAAGGCTTGTGAATAGGAGTAAATTTTTCCAGATAGATGAGGTGAATAGTGCCACGATATGACTGGGGATATACGCGCAAATCAACAGTACAATAATTTCCGAAGAACATGCGTTTTTATCCCAGCTAAGGCGGTTGGCAATCGTCGTAAGCAAGAAGCGCCGACGATAACGACGAAAGGCTGCTGCTGTAGCGGGAAAATTTTTTTTAAATGAGCTCATGGTTTGAGTCCTTTTTTGGTTTTCAGTTTCCTGTTGGGCACGCAGTATAAACTAGTGCGACTCATCAAAGTAACAAAAATATATACCCAATGTCAATGCAGGGGTGTGCAAAATTAATTGATTTTTTAGTTATTTTTACCGAGCAGTTCCTCAATCATCCCCCGAAATCCATGGCTGCCCATGAATACAATTGTATCTCCGGGTGCGGTTTCATTTTTTAAAAAAGTTATAAGTTCCTGGTCGTCGTCGAGATAGTGTGTTTCGGGGTGGGTGAGTCCAATGATCGAGGCGAGTTCTGCTCCCTCAAATGGTAGGTTGGTTTCACCAGGTTGAGTTTTAAGTTTGCTGAGACGGGGGATGACGACGATATCAGCCTCACGAAAGGCATGATCGTAGCTCGGAGCAGATTCACGGGTGCGGTTGCCGATGTTGGGCTCAAACACGGCCACTAATTTTCCTCGTGAAATAGCGCGTAGGGTGGCGAGTGCTGACTGTGCTTTGCTCGGCGAATGCGCAATGTCGTCAAAAATTGCAACACCGTCTATGGTGCCGCGTCGCTCGAGACGGCGTTTGATGCCTTCAAACTGAGCAATCGCTTTGAGTATCGCCGTTGGCTCTATTCCGATGGTGTGGGCCATCGCAAACGCACCACCGATATTTTCGGTGTTGAAACGACCAATGAGCGGTGAGTTGATAGTATAATCCGTTCCGCGGTGAGTAATGGTGAGGGCTAAGCCCTTTTCGGTGAATGATTCGCTGTGCACGTAATAATCGGCAGTACTCTGTTTTCCGTACCAGATTATCGGGCGATTAAGGTTTTGGGTGGCGGCAACTACGCCGGGGTTGTCGAGGCAGGCAACAAGCGTGCCGGTCGCAGGAATTTGTTCAACGAGCGTGCGAAAGGTTTGGAAATAGAGAGCTTCGGTGGGATAGAGATCGGCATGATCCCAGACGACCGAGGTCAGGAGAAGATGGGTGGGGGAGTAGAAAGCGAATTTGGGGCGTTTGTCCCAAATTGCCGCCTGATATTCATCGCCTTCAACGACACTCCAGTCACTGTCTGAGAGTGCACCAGACTCATGCGAGCGCGAGAGGCCGCCGGTAAAATAGCTGGGATTTTTGCCAGCCCTCAGGAGGATGAACGAGAGTAAGGCTGAGGTAGTGGTTTTGCCCCAGGTGCCGACGGTGACGATCGAATTTTTTTTGATGACAAATGTACCGAGGGCTTCGGCAAATGAGAGTACGGGAATGCCGTGTTCTTTGGCGTAGACGAGTTCGGGGTTGCTGAGGCTGGTACCAGAGCCACCGGCAATCACGAGTTCGGGTGGCGTGGGGACAATCATTTTTTCAGGATGCCAGCCCGCGTAGTAAGAGATAGTGGCTTCGCTGAGGCGCGTAGACACCGGCGGAAAAAATCCTTTGTCGCTGCCGGTGACCGTGTAGCCATGACGATGGAGAGCGATGGCAAGTGCGCTCGTGGCAACGCCGCAAATGCCGGTGAAATGAATGTGATGAAAGTTCATACGTAGTAAGAATAATAAAGTGCTCTGTAGGATACCTGAGTAGTAGTGAAATATAAAGAAGAAAAAAGTCGACAGCGTGTCGACCGAGCAGAAATGATTAGTTACAGCACTAGGAGTTTGGTACCGTACTCAGAGCGTGCCGCCGCACAGGATATGCGTTTGATCAGAAACGGGGGAGGGGGTGTTTTTTTTGGGTGGGCAAACATGATGCTTACCTCAAAAGGCCCTGCGCGTAGTGCAAAAATTTCATTTTTTTCTACCAAACGATCGGGAAATATCCGAGTAGAAGTACCATAATTAACTGCTAGTGTCAGATCGTTGTCGTCTAGATTTTGATACACTTCGCAGGTGGGCCATTGTATACGTAGCAGTGCGTCGGCCTGCACTTTTGGATCAGGGGCAACAGTGGTACTTGTGCTGAAATGGTGGGTGTAGAGTGTCCGGTCAACTTTTCTCCAGCCTAGGTATGAGCAGCCGTTCCAACCAACAAGCATGCTTGCTAGAAGGAAAAAAAACAGACACGTACGTACTCGTGAGCGGTAAGATCGTAACATGAGGACTCCCTTTGACTGAGTGCTTATAGGTACTATGTACTTTTTTTTGTCATTATGTCAATAAGAAATATTAAGCATGCGATATTGTCGTGGTATTTGACCCGTGGTATGATTTCAACAGTATGATGCTGAGCATGCTACAACGAACAATTATAGTAGTTCTCTACGAAGTTTTTTATTTTCCGCTGTGGTGGTATGGCCGGGGGGTCAAGTTTATATTTCTTCAAGCGCATACGATGATCCGTTTTGGATCAGATCTTTTTTCGCCAGCTCTCTGGTGGCGATACTTGTTTGTTCCCATGTACGGCCAGTATAATTGGCAAGGGAGAGTTATAAGTTTCATCATGCGGTTTGTACAAGGTGTGGTTCGGGGGTTTTTATTCATTCTTTATGTGGTAGTTATAGGTGGAATAGTGGTTGCGTGGTTTGTACTCCCCTTGGTTATTATGCGAGGTTTATTGGTCGGACTTTTTCGTTTCCAGATATGAAATTTTCTGCTCCTACCGTGCGTTCAATTTTAGTGTGTCCCCGATGCCGCGGTCGCGAATCGTCTACGCTATTTTCCTGCCCGTTATGTAAAGGTATGGCGGCAGGTGTACTCGAGCAGGGTCGGTGGTTGTACTTTGGCCAAACATATGGCTATGAGCATAGTAGACTCAGGTTACTCCGTCGTTATATACGCACTTTTTTTTGGTATAGCGCTCTTGTTGCGGGGGTGCTATCGGGCGGTGTGGCT
>JBPOHP010000086.1:0-14429 GCA_052035445.1 Candidatus Magasanikiibacteriota bacterium | reverse complement strand
GGCGTCACCACATCACCGTTCACGTAATTTTTTACCAACTTTTTAACTTCAATAAGTGTCATACAAAATGGTACATACAGGCTAAAACCTGCTAAAGCTCAAAGCCGGAACATTTGTCCCGGCTTTACGTACTACCATATTACGCACCTGCTTCTTTCTTACTAACAATAATGTTTTCACCTTCTGAAACACCGCTTAAAATTTCTGTTTTACCTTCGTTGCCGCGTAAACCAAGTTTCACATCTCGTTCTTCTTCGTTTACTCCGACGAGCACCCGCACATACCGCGAACCGTCATCACGCGTTCGAATAGTGCGTGCTGGGACAAACAACGTGTTTTCTTTCTGCGCTGTCGCCACACTCACATTAGCAGTCATACCCGGCTTAACGCTTTGCTTCGTATCATCCAAACGGATTCGAACTTTATAATAGACCACATCTTGAATCAAGGTAGAGGCTGGGTCGATAACCGCAACTTCACCATTAAACTTAGTATCCGGTCCAAAAGCATCCAGCGTAACCACCACTTTATCGCCAATTTTAATTTTCGGCACGTCAACTTCCGCAATATCAACCTGAATTTCGTAGTGTGGTGAAAGCAAATTTATAACCACATCAGCTCCAGACACGAGCTCACCTGGTTTTTTATGTATCTTGGTAATTTGCCCGTCAATCGGAGCGCGAAGATAGGCTTTATCACGAGCAGCTACTGCCTGAGCTACTTGCGCACGGTACGAAGCAATATCAACCGAGCGAGGCGGATTTACTTTACTGGCCAAACTTGCTACTGCCTGATCATATGTTGCTTGACGTATTTGAATAGCACTAGCCACCGAAGCTTTCGTTTGTTCCAGGACGCGAACCGCTTTATCGTACGCAATTTTGTAAGTTACATAACTATTTTTTGCATTAACAATTGCTTGTTTTGCCTCCACAATCGCGGCATTTTGGGAAGAAATACCTACACGTGAAGCCTGCACCGCCGTCTTAAAACCATCCAACGTTGACTGCCCTAACACACCTCCAGGTAAAGTATTATTCAGAACTGTAGTCATTGTTGATAGTAGTTGATCTGCTACATTTACTGTTTTCTGAGCTAATGTAAGGGCACTATCAACTGCGGATTGCTGGCTCGATTGGAGGGGTGGTATTAAATTTTTTAAAGTCAATCGCTCGTTTTTTGTCGCAATATAAAGAGCCCGAGCCTCATTAAGTAATGCAGGATTGCTCGCCGAAAAATATCCTTGGTATTGGATCGAACCTGTTGGATTGTCAATGCCCAAAATATTATCTGATTGCGTTAAAGCATCATCTACTTTTGACAATGTTGATCTCACAACGGTTAGGGCACTTTCATAGGCTTGAGTAATGATTTGACTATCAGTACCAGTACCAGCCAATCGCAAATTATTCTCTGCAGTAAGCACTGCTGCTTGCGCATCGGCAATTTGGCTTTCAGCATCAAATCTGGCCTGGTTAAGACTTGCAAGAGCAGAACTCACCGCTGATTCATAATATTTTTTATCTTCCTGCGTAATCGAAGCTAAGCGCACGTTAAGGTTGGCAGTTGCTTGCGCTACCGATGCGTTTAATTCTGACAATTTGAGATGGGCCAACACCATACCAGACGTAACTGTCGACCCTTCAGACACAAAAACTTTAGCCAATAAACCTGAGGTTTCAAATCGTAAAGCAAGATCGTCAATAGCTTCAAGATTTCCAGTAGCCTCTACCGTTTGCACCACTGAACCACGCTCCACTACCACTGTTTCGTAGATTGGCGGTTGGTGTTTCGCTGCATATTGTCGATACCCAAAAAAACCCACCACGGCAATGACAAACATTGGGATATAAAATTTCTTACTAACAAAGAATGATAGTTTCATACGGAGTATTGCTAAATGAAAACACAGACCCACCTTGATCTGTCCAAATCGAAGTAACTATAGCGAGAATTTATAATTTCGTCAAAATTTTACCTAGAGCACATGTTCATCACTATGCGTCATAGTATTGACAAAAGGCACTATGGTACGTACAGTACAATTCCGCCCCGGTTATCACAACACTATCTGGGCGGCAAAACATAAGGAGCGCATGCCCATGTCTCGACTCTCGAAAACAGTGTTATTTTTCTCTTGTTTGCTTTTGGTTGTCACACCTGGAAGGTCGGCTGCTGAGGCCTCAATTAGCGGACAAAAAGATCCAAAAAAAGCAAAATCTAATCCTCCTCCAAAAAAGCCGAAAAAAGCGGATGGTGATGAAGGAGAAAAAAAAGACGAACCGATTAGGTGCTAACCGACTCGGAATCCGCTCACACAAGGCATTCAGTCATGCCTTGTTTTATATGATAATTTTTTTTAGAGTATCCTCTCCCAAGCAGCAGTTTCTTGCAAAAAAGTACTTTTTATTTTTTCAAAGTAGTCAAAAACAGCATCGTGATCATTTTCAACCTTACCATCAAGAATCGCTTCTTCCAGCGCTTTTTTAATTTTACCGACTGTTGGACCAGGCTTCAGGCCGCATACGGCCATAATCTCTTCTCCACGTACCGGCGATTGAAATGCACGCAACTTATCTTTTTCAATAACTTCTACTACCCGCCGCTCAAGAACATCATAGTTTTTTAAACGATGTTCTTTTTTATACGGATTGCCGGTCGTAATATCAGAACGCCCCAAGATAAGCAAGTCATTTATATCATCACCCAACGTCACAATGAGTCGCCGTACCGCCGAATCCGTAATCCCTTCATCCATAAGAGCAATTGGTTGCAAATGCCATCTGATAAGTTTACCCAAATACTGTATCTTGTCGCTCGGCAGACGCAAACGACGCCCGAGTGCGTTCATCATTTTTCGCCCCACATGCTCGTGAGCATGAAACGTCCACCCGATTTTTGGTACAAATTGCTTGGTTGCGGGTTTGCCAATATCATGAAACAAACCAGCCATGCGTAACCAGACATTTTTGCTTTGAACAGCCACGTTATCAACCACTTTAAACGTGTGGGTGAGGTTATTTTTGTGGGTATGACCGTACACGTCTTCAACCCCATCGAGCGCAGAAATTTCGGGCAATACTATGTCCATCAATTTAGTATCAAACATGAGCTGCAACCCAATCGATGGCTCGGGTGCCGCCAAAAGTTTGAGCAATTCTTCTTGAACGCGCTCCAACGAAACTATTTTCATGCGTTCGCGGTTGCGAAATATAGCTTCTTGAATAAAAAGAGGTAGCTCAAAACCAAGCTGAGCAGCAAAACGTACTGCCCTAAGCATTCGCAGCGGATCATCACTAAACGTAACATCGGGATCGAGTGGTGTACGAAGGGTTTTAGCTTGAATGTCTGCCCGCCCCTGGAACGGATCAATTACAACCTGACTCAATTTCTCAATACTTTGTTCTCTGGAATCCACAAACCACTGCACCGGCACCGCCATCGCATTTACCGTAAAATCACGTCGTTCCAAATCTTGTTCCAAAGTCGCGGGTACAATCTCGGGTTTTCGCGAACCACTATTGTAGGCCTCGCTCCTGGCTGTAGCAAATTCGATTTCAAACACTCCCCCATCGTCCGTTGGCAACACATACCGCGCCGTTCCAAAATCAGGAAATTCAACTAAACTTCCCTGCTGTTTGACAAGTTCGTCGTACGCTTTAGCAATGGCGAGTGCATCGCCGACCACTACCACATCAATATCTTTCGAAAGATTTTTGTGCAAAAAAAGATCGCGCACAAAACCACCAACCACATACAACCGCAGCCCAGTAGATTGCTCGACCGCTGCCAAATTTTTAAAAATTGAGGCTAACATAGGCGAAGATATGAACGCATTCTAGCAAACGTCGCTCAACTTGAAAAGAGTCGTCAACTATGATACGGTGCTTTCGTCGCTGAGCGGGCTATAGCGAAGTTGGCTATCGCGCATGCATGGGGTGCATGAGGTCGTGGGTTCAAGTCCCACTAGCCCGACTACTTTAGTCTAACAAAATTCTTATATATTCTATGAGCGAAACGAGGCGTGGTCCGGATGCACTACCACAGAAAACCTATTCAGAAGTAGAAAAAAAATATTTAGAGTTAGAAAAATCTGCAAATCTCTTAGAGTTCTCAACACGACTGTTTCAGAACATTCCAGCTTCGCGTAAGTTTCTCATGGAACCCGAGTTCAGTTTTTTGAATTCAATGTATTCTAAAGAAGAGATTGAAGTTTTTAAACTTGTTGTTACTGCACTATCGGGCAGTGAACCGCTTGATATTTCATCCAGCACGCTTCTCGAAGATTTTGCTAAAATATCTGCTTCAAATGAAGTATTCACAAAAAAAGAACTCAATCTATTTGAAAAATATATCATAGAATTGGCTAAAGAAAAGAAAGTTATATGGTTAAAAAATGAATCTAAGCATGCCTGTAAAGATGAAATGTTCATAGCGATCAAAGATTTGGTGAGAAGAGAGTTGGTCAAATCTCTAATTTTGATCGAGAATGAACACCCAGATTCTGGAAAAAACAACGGACATAGAATAGTACGACGTATGCGGGCTGGTATCATTGATAGTATGCGTATACTACAAAATACATTTCAAGATGATTTTTTGTATACAACAACTGCTCACGTAATGCCGTATATTGACGACCCTATCCAATTAATCACTGCTTTGCGTCTCAGTGTTAATCGCCGAGAACAGAAAACATCAGCAACAGCGATTGCTGGTGAAATCTGGGCTACTACTGTACTAAAGTGGTTAGGCGACGATCCAGCTGTACTGCGTATTAGCGGTGAGGTGCTCGTACACGTTGCACAAGTTGATTGTGATCATACAGAAAAATTCGAAACTGTTGTCGGCGATACTGAGACGGCCCGCCGATTATTACAAGTATTTACCACCAATAACATACTTACCACCTCAACGGACGGCTCTATAGCATGGAACGAAACGATACGTAGAACGCTTGCAGACCCTGATGGAAAAAAAAGTTTTATCGATTCACTACATTCGGCCACACACTCAAAGAAATAAAAAACATCGACCTATCTTGGGCCGATGTTTTTTGAGCACTTAATTATTTCCCTGCCAAAGCCTGGTCAATTGCCTGCTTCAAGGTAGCGTATGGTACTGCACCGCTAATCATCTGTCCATTCACAAAAGTTGCTGGAGTGCCGCCCACACCTTTCGCCTCACCTTCTTGCTGGTCTGCAGCCACTTTTGCCGCATACTTACCAGAGTCGAGACAGGTGTCAAATTTAGATCCATTCAATTTAAGTTCACGAGCCCATTTTTTAAACTGTTCTAAACCAAGAAGCTGCTGATTTTCAAACATTTTATCGTGCATTTCCCAAAACTTACCTTGTTCGGATGCGCATTCACTAGCCTCAGCTGCTTTTTGGGCTTGTGGATGGAAACTCAGCGGGAAATGTTTGTAGACTACACGAATTTTATTACCATATTCTTTAAGAGCTTGTGTGACCGTTGGATGGAAACGCGAGCAAAACGGACATTCAAAATCAGAAAACTCTACCAAGGTAATTGGTGCATTAAAATTACCTCGGACATGATTATCTTTTGTAATGCTAAAGGTTTGAGGTTGAGCTGGCTGACCGTCACCAGCGGCCGGATTCGGCATACCGACTGATGGAGCACCGATATTTGCTGGTGGAACATACTCACTACCACCGCCCGAACGATGATACAGCATAATTCCAAGAACGATATTAAGCGCGACCGACAACACCGACAACGACACTAAAAAACCAAATAATAACGCTTGACCTGCGGTCAATCCATCGAGAAAGCCGCGGCGCATAGAGGTATCTGACATACATGATACGATAATAATAAACACGAAAAAGTAGGTCTATAGTAACACAATTACTGATAATTGCAGTGCTTTTTTTCAAGAGTTATCCACACAAATGTATGTGAAGCACACCGCGTATTTTATGATCATTTACAAACAATCTTCCTTGCGATTGAGAGACTGATATGCTAGTATCGATCGCATAAACGGGGTATGGCCTTCCGCCAGAGGCGGATAGAGTACCGACCATCGTTTCGGGGTATGGCCTAATTGGTATGGCGCACGCTTCGGGTGCGTGAAGTTCTGGGTTCGAGTCCCAGTACCCCGACACACTCATTATCTTTCTACCTACGAATACACAACCCGCGCTCAAAAAATTATGGAAGTTGGGGGTCGAAGAATATAACACCCATTGTTTTGATATCAACCCCAAAGGCGAGCTCATTGTTCGTGAAGGTAATTACCAATACAACATTTACGATATCGTTAAAAAATACGGCACCTCAACCGAGATTTTTTTTCAAACGATTGTCGAAAACCGGGTTCGTGATTTGATTGAAACATTCAACGCATACATAAAAATTCTGGGTTACCGCGGTAAATTTTTCTACCACTATCCAATGAAAGTAAATCAGAATAAAGAGTTTGTGCTCCCCGCGATCGCAGAAGGAGCAAATTTGGATGTGGCAAGTGCGAACGAACTCTACCTCGTCAAACGGATGATTGAGCAAGATAAATTTAATACCAAAATCCGCGTCATTTGTAACGGCCCTAAGACCCCCAAATACATCTCGCTCGTTGAAGAATTGCGCGGCAAAGGACTTAATGTTATTCCTATCATTGAAGACTACACCGAGCTCGAACTGATGAAAAAATTTGCTGGCCCGGTAGGCATTCGCGTTAATTTGAGTATCAAAATCAAAAGTCATTGGGACAAAAAATTTAATCGCTTTGGATTTACCGAAGAAGAACTCCTTAAACTCGGCAAAGTGCCCAACCTCACCATTCTCCACTACCATATCTCGAGCCAAGTAGAATCACTTGATGGTTTTACCAAACCACTCAAACGCGCACTCGAGCTTTATCAAAAACTTCGCGAAAAAAACCCCGGACTCGATACGATCGACATTGGCGGCGGCGCTGGCGTTCCCTACATCAAAAAACACTTCTATACCGGCAAAAGCTTGATTCAGCGCATCGTACGAACTGCCAAAACGCACTGCGAAAAAATCGGACTCAAACACCCGAACCTCATCACCGAATGGGGACGCTATGTGGCCGCACCTGCCCAAATCACTATTTATAAAGTACTTGGTGAAAAAACGATTGAATCAAAAAGCGATAAACGCTGGTACGTGATCGACGGCAGCTTCATGAACGACCTCATTGATAGCTGGGCCATTCACCAGCATTGGCACATCGTACCAGTCAACGCCCTCAACGCGCGCAAATTCAACAAAGTGTGGCTCGCTGGATCAAGCTGTGATAGCGACGACAAATATACGGCTGGAGGCTCACACATTCTTTTGCCAGAATTATCAGAAGCAGAAGAACTCTACATTGCCGTATTTGATACCGGCGCCTACCAAGACGCTCTCGCCTCGCACCATTGTTTACTCTCAAGCCCGGCCAAGCTCTTGGCAGCGAACGGTGAAATTAAAATTGCCCGCAAGCGCGAACTCCCCGAAGAAGTAGGCAAGATGTTTGGGTGGTAAATTTTTTTATCAAATCTATGCGAAACCACGAACATGCGTCAGTGTTAGGTGAGCAACTAAACGATATCTTTGACAGTCTGAAAAAATATCCCCAGAGCCCAGTTAATATTGACGTCATAGCCGAAGCAAGCCATCAAGGCCTTTTATCAAAAGAACAAAAAACTACTCTCGTTCACCTATTTACCGAAGGGTATAACAAAGCTTTCCGCGCCTGTTTCCCTCGTGATTCTTATGACCATTTGAGAGGTCTTTATAGCACACTCGAGCACCCAGAAAAAAATCCAGAAAAAAATCTCGATCGCGAAGAAACAGAACTAAAAATATTGCTTAACATCAACAAATCGTTCGAGGATCTAACCGTCAAAGACTGTTTCACTCATTTTCGGCGTCGCAAGATTGAGGAATTTCCCTACGAAGAAGCATCAGCAAGACTTTCTGACGTTGTAAATGAGCGTTTGCGCGAAGGAAAGCTGACTAATAATTCTACAAGTCTTAAAAAGGCAATCGGCGCTTTTCGCCTCTTAGGGTATTTGCACAAACTAAAAGAACGGACGCATTATGGTTGCGAGTCAGAATACGATGAAATGGTTCGGTTTGGTATCGATGAAACTAGCAAAAGTCTTATAACGTTACGCAATTCACAACTTACCGAGAACACATTTAAAAATATGAACAGTACACAGCTGATCAGGCTTAAAGATCCGAACAATGATTGGCTCTATCGTGAACACACTGAACATGAGGATACCGATAGTGATACATAAAAAAATTCCACACCCTCAAGGTGTGGAATTTTCGGTTAAACCGATTTTTTTTGCACTAAACGGCGAAGAGTTCGGTGAAATCGCCATTCGTTGATTCGACCAGAAAAGAAGACGGTCAGCCCAGCCACAATTGACTCGGTAGAACCAATGGCTGCCAGTACCCATCCGTTATGCATAACACCCGCTAGAGCGCCGATAATACCCATAACCGGAGCAAGCGACGCGCCAAGCACGAGCCCAAGGCGGGCGGGATTGGTAAAATCCTGCCGTAGCGCGACTCGCGTCAGCTGACTACTAGAAACGTCCGATTTTTTTTCGGCAACCAATTTTTTGAGATAGTGCCGATATAAGAAAAGCGATTGGATAGCCGTGGTGAGTGATAAGGCGACTGCGGAGAGCCCGAACACGATACCGCCGGTGACCAAATGACCGCTTTGCAGCAGACCTTCAACCGAAAACGCACCATAGGTCGCGAGCGCGAACACCGGAATCAGGATACGCGAACGCTTGGCCAATTCTTTCCAGCTGAATCCCGAACCGCGCAGCGCCATAATCTCGGCTGTTTCTCCAAGTAGATCGTCTGCTGACGCGGCGAAGAGCTTACCGATGCCCGAGACATAGTGCTCGAGCACGTGCGCGATAGGCCCAACGATAAAAAGTGCCTTAATAATAGAACGTGCCATTTCAGTACGCTCTGAGGCATTGTCGGCAATGACACGGAAAACCGAATAATCAATTGCGAGCGGGTAGATCGTTTCCGACAACTCCGTCATGAACTGCTGTTCTTCGGGCTTAATACCAATATTTTCTTCGTCAATCAAGACGAGTCGCTTGAATCTCAGACGGTCACGGAGGATAATCTCAATTGCAGCACCAAGATCAACACCATGTTCTTTGGCGCGCAGATAGTCGTCTTGGCTAAAAATCGGTACATGCTTGTCGCGCAAGAGTTGTGGCAACCAGGTGATGATGTAGTTGTGTTGGCTGTGCACGCTGATATCATGGATGGCCTTGAGAACGTTCTCGGGGGTTCTGAGTACTGTTCGCACGCCGATAGCTTTTCCCTCGGCGAGGATTTTCTTAACCTTCTCCTTATTCTCCGGCGAACGCGAGAAAATGTAGCGTATCTCTACGGGGAGATACTTTTCCCAATCGCATTCTTCGGGGAGTGAAATGACATCAAGACGGTAAGTGCCAATTGGTGATTCTTTTGGTGGACGAGTGAGTTTTTCAAGCATACGGTGAGTATAGAAGCAAAGGCATATCTCGTCTAGTCTGCGCCAAAAACCCAAAGACGAATAGAAGCAATGTTTACAAAGCGATCGTAGCCTGATCGCCAACGATGAACCGTTGCGCGGTCGTTGCGGATGGGTGGATGCGCACCTTTTCACCAATAATACTTTTGTTCAGATGCAGGGGGGCGGTAATTTCTACCCCATCAAAAACAATCGAATCAGCGAGAGTTGCCTGTTTAATAGTCGACCCCGCACCGATCGTCACATACGGCCCAAGCTGCGCGTTTTCAAGCACAACGTTATCACCAATAATCGCTGGACCTAGTATCGAAACCCCCTCGCCCACCACAACATTTTTACCAAATGAAACCTGGCTATACCCACCACGATCATCACGTGGCAAAGCGAGCTCGTCAATCAACAGCCGATTAGCATGAAGCAAATCATCCGGCTTGCCGGTATCTTTCCACCAACCAGTGATTTCTTTGGTAGCAACACGGTAGTTATTTTTTAAAAAGTACGAATGAATATCAGAAATCTCGTACTCACCCCGCGGCGATTTTTGAATATGATCAAAGGCGGTAAAAAAATCTTTCGTATACAAATAAATCCCGGTTACCGCATAATCACTCGTTGGATTTTTTGGTTTTTCAATCACATCTATCAAGGTGCCGTGAGCATTAAAGAGTGGCACACCAAACCGTTCAGGGTCAGGAACTTTTGATAACGTGAGTAGGCAATCACTATCTCCGCTCGAAAATTGTTCAACCAGCGGTTTGAGGCTGCCGAGAATAATATTATCAGACAGATAAAACATGAATGGACCCTCACCAACAAACTGCTCAGCACACTTAACCACATGCGCGATCCCCTGCGGCCCACCAGTTTGTTCAAAATACGTGATGTGCACCCCCCATCTGCTTCCGTCGCCCACTGCTTTTTGAATCTGTGTATCGCCTGGGTTGGTATTAATAAAAATGTCAGTAATTCCCGCCTCTATTACTTTTTCGATAGCCTGAAAAATCATCGGCTTGCCGGCCAGCGGAATGAGGTGTTTGTTGATGGTTGAGGTAATCGGGCGAAGCCGTGTAGCTCGTCCCCCACCTGTCAAAATGGCTTTGGTAATACGCATAGAGCTCTAGCGTAGCGAAAATAAGCGGAAAAGTAAATATTGCTGTTTACGCACACATACCTTGACAAAATACTATAAACCGCGTATAAAGATATGTTCTCCTGAACATGACCAGCGTACGATCTCTATCAAGTATGATAGATATTGTACGCTCGGCCATGTCGGCTGAGTTTTTGCCACGAACTCAAAGGAGATTCGATGTCTCAAATGAAGCAGAGTCGCGTCGTTATGATTCCAGGCTACGTCCCACCCCCTCTCTGTCCTGCGCCGGCACGTCGCCGCGTGGTCGCGATCCGCGACCTGAGCGTTCAGGAAAAAAAACAGCGCGAAGAAGCTGCAAAAAAGGCAGTAAAAGCGGCGAAAAACGCGCTAGCATTCCGACAACACCAACACAAGAGCTGGAAGAAACGACCGCTCGACGATCAGAAGGCGGTAGCGTTCTTCAACAAAGTCTACTTCCAACATCTCAACGAGCTACTCGGGAAGTAGTCTGCAACAGATGCCACATTCGCGTTCTTGATTTCCAGCGACCACAGAGCCCACCTTTCTCGGTAGCTACCAGCTGAATGTTCTTTTCCCACCAACCAGACGCTACCGATACTGTTTCTATCCCCGATGGAACCAGTATCGGCGTCTGGTTTTTGGTTTAGATTGTTCAAAGAATAATCCACTACTATATTGACAAATAGAGTAGCGACCATCACAGTATATACCGAGCCATAAACGGCTCTCACCACACGGAGCACCCCATGAAGACGTCTTTGCCGATCTGTTTTTCTCTCTTCCTTCCCCTTCTCGCGGCGACGGGCTGCGCAACTGCAACGACGGCATCGTCCGGTTCGACCATAACCCCAGCTGTGTCAGCCTCGGGTACTGGTTTGTCTACCACCCCTGACTGCCCAGCCGGAGAAAAAAAATGGAGTGGTGTTTTTCCTTACCCGTGCAAGGAGAATATGGGGGTCACGCTATCTGCCTGCGCACCTTCGAAAGAAGCGGCTATCCCACTCATCGCGGAGCAGTTAAAGCAGCTGGCTTCGACCAGCTGTCCGCCCGCCAGCAGCCAATAATCGGCTCGTCGCCCCTCCAACCCTAGCGCCCAAACACCCCGGTCCTCACACTTTGCGAGGCCCGGGATTTTTTTTAAATTACCACCGCACCATCTTTTTTATAACCCACAATAATGTCGACATCACCGTATTTCCCGCGCGCACAAATGGCGAATCAAAATCAGTCTGCGCAAACGAAACATACGCCACAGCCTGCTGCAAGAGCGCTCTATCCCCCACTGTCCGCTGCAACTGAAATTTTTTTCGCTTGGCGAGCCACACGGGATAATGCGCCGGATTAAGCCAATACCGATACGCTGCCAATTTTTCTTTCAACCAACCGTGCTGAAACGCAAACACAAGCACTGCAACTTCGGTAAAGAGGCCCAAGGGAAGCAACACAAACAGCGTAGGGAGTTTGTACACACTAAGTAGTAACCCGAGTCGATTTCGTTCCATAAAAAACCATTTTTTAGGGTTACGCCCAAACTCATAGTGATGATGCAAAATCGCATCTGGTACCACCACAATCCGATACCCCACCGATCGCAATCGAAGTGAATATTCGATATCCTCGTGATACAAAAAATAATCTTCATCCCATAGTCCGTAGCGCTGCAACAACTCTGCCCGCAAAAGTACCGCCCCACCACTCGCGTAGCCAATTTCTTGGACTTCGGACTTCGGACTTCGGACTTCGGTTACGCTTATCGACCCAAAACCTAAGAAGTGAAACAATCCTCCGGCATTATTAATACTAGTTGTTTCGGGATACGAGCACATGAGCGCTTGAGCAGCACCAATCGTCGCATCATTCACCATCACCTGAACCAATTTTTGCAGAGCGTTTGGCGCCAAAAAACCATCATGACTATGAAGAAATACATACTCCGCCCCGTCCGCGAGAGCAGCCCGCATACCAGCATTACTTCCACCTGAAAATCCACGATTTTCTGATTGTTTAAACATCTTAATCTCGGGTAGAACCGCTGCGCCAAAATGATCACATAGTACGTTTTCTAAAGCCGGAATGCTTGATCCAAATTCCGGATGCGGGTGATCAACCACATATACCGTCAGCCGATCTTTGGAGTAGCTGAGCTCTGCGAGCGCATCAATAAAACGGCCGATAAACTCGTCGGAGTGATACGTCAGATAGATTAGCGCGATCCGAGGCATTTCCATACAAAACTAGCGCATTTTTTCATGAAACAACCATTTTCCTCGCCACTTCCACAAATACTGCACCCAACTTTTAAGGTGAATCCGAGCTAAACGATTTTTAAAAATTGCCCGAAACAAACCAGGAATTTTGGCGGAATCGCGAGCATAGCGATGCTTGATAACGATATCGTGCACATAGTACACCGGCCAGCCTGCCCCCCACATACTGCGGCACCAATCACAATCCTCAAGATACATAAAATACCGTTCATCAAACCACCCCACCTGATCTACCACTGTTTGACGTACCATCATCGCCGCGCCAAGCACCCAATCAACTGGCTGCGTACGATTATGATCAAAATCATCCATGGACAAACGTCGTGTCAAACGCTGTACCAGCCGATACTTTTTATCCCAATTAATTTGTTTAAAGGGCTTAACGACAATCGAAGCTGGATCAAAACGAAAACACGATTGCTGGATCGCCCCATCCATATACACGAGCTTTGGCCCGATACACCCGATCTTTGGATGCGCGTCCATAAAAGCAATCATCCGTTCAATCACCTTGGTGCCTTCGGGGAGAATCGTATCACGATTGAGGGCAAAATAGTACCGCGCTGGCGTCGCTTTAAATCCGAGCGTTGTCCCTTTACCAAACCCCACGTTGGCTTTGGAATTGATATACAACACCTGCTGAAACTCTCGATGCAACATTTTTCCAATACCGTCAGCATTATTTGAATTATCAACTACAACTACTTTTACTGTATAGGGGCACTTTTCTATATCCTTAAAAACCGAGCGGAGCGCTTGGGCAATATCTTCTTTGTAGTGGTAGTTAACAAAAACTATGCTGAGATCGGTCATATATTCTAAATCAACCCCATACTAACAGCTTGAAACTTCAAATTCAATGTATAGCCAATTTTAGTAAGCAAAAATGCTCATAATAACAGGTTTTTTGTTATAGTTAAGCACTTTTTTTGAATTATCCCGATAATATCTTGACAATAGTGATAATACTAGGTATGCTCATGATCACTGCCACACGAACGGCAGAAGGAGGCTCACATGCAACCGAAGAACTTCATTGCCCCGACCATGCTGCTTACCGCAACCATGGTCACTGGCTGCGTCACCGGTGGACCGCCCGCCACGAAGAAGGGGGGTGTGGATTGCGGCAGTGTCGATACCATCACCGATCGGGTTCATGGCGCAACCTGCGCCGAGGAGCAGAAATCCGCGGCACTGAAGAGGCCTATCAAACCGAATCGAAACCTCGCCTTGAAAGCCACCATCGCGCCGTCGCTCGCGTTTGGCTACGTCAGCCAGTAGCACGCCACCACCTCGCATATAACTCCCATTTTGGGGTAAATGCCAGGTGATTTTTTTTATAAAACGAAACAAACGTTGTTTACAAAACTATCTTGACTAAACTGTAAGATAAACTAGCGTTGTTTACACTCTAGCCGTAAAATAGAACGGCTAATTGTAAACACCTATGGTAATTCACAAACGAACCAGGTTAACACCGCTGCAACGTAAAGAGATGGTCGAACGCTAT
>JBPOHP010000197.1:0-2043 GCA_052035445.1 Candidatus Magasanikiibacteriota bacterium | reverse complement strand
TCGCTCAGCGATCGAATCTCTTATGCCCGAGTTGGTAGGTGTCGATATTTCACAACCGCCGCCAGCTTCACGACAAAAATTAGTACGATTCAACAGGCTGTCTTCCTTGTTGCGGCACGAGGGTAAGTTTTTGGATTCTCCGGTTGACGGAGCATATGTGCGGTCATTTATCAGCGCTCGCACTGCGGATGGAGCGCGTCTACGAATGGGGTATGTGGCGAGTTGGTTACAGTGTATGTCAAAAAGTTTAGAGGTAAATTACCTGTACCGTTAAACAAATTTATTCTTGCTAATTGTGTAGATATGCATCATCGTTTACAAAAAAAACCCCTTCTTTACGAAGCAGTAAACGCTCATCGTGATAATAAAATTTGTTTCTTACCAAATGGCGAAGCCCTCGTTAATCTTGGTAAGTATGTGCAGACTGTTCCTCGTTCGCATCAGTTCGATCTAACTGCCGCTACAATGTTTGGTCTCAACGAACGACTGACCGCAGACGCAACTTCGCCGCGACTGGCTGGTGGATTGACCCTGAGGGAACTGTTTAATGCAGAATGGGAATTGTACTCTCAAGCACTCATTCAGGCAGAAAATGGATTGAATAACTATGGTTGGTATGCATACTATCATGAGCGCAATCATTTAGTGCGTTACGCTCCTCCGTTTTGGCATGAAGTTGTTTCAGTCGCTAGTAGCTCTAAATTATTGGCTGATCAAGAGCGTGCGTTGACGTGGAGACAGATACGGGATGTTCTTCGATCTACTGTTGTGGCAGTGGCAGGCGCTAGTGTTGGTAGCGGTATTGCACATGCCGTGATGCTTGATATTCGCCCTGTAGCTATTAAAATTGCAGATAAAAGTGTGTATAAGCTCGAAAATATCAATCGTGTTCGATTGTCATATGCAGACATGGTGTTGAGTGAAGAGCAGAGAGTGTCAGTATATGATGTTGGTCTTAAAAATAAAGCCGAGACGTTTGCGGAACAAGTCTATTCTATCGATCCGTTTACCAATGTTTTCACCTACCCAGAAGGGATAACAGTGGCGTCAATTAACGAATTTTTTGCTGGGAGTGATGGAGAGCCACCTGCTTCAATTATTCTTGAAGAAATCGATGATCCAAGGACAAAAATTCTATTACGGGAAGAAGCTCGTCGTCGAAAGATACCGCTTTTAATGATGACTGATATTGGATCATCGGTACAGTTTGATCTTATGCGATATGACCAAGATCAGTCGTTGCCGTTAGCCTGGGGCGTGTCTGATTCTGATGTGTATGCTGCGATGCAGCGAGTATATGATGAACCGGGCGATCGTAAGGTATTTTTTTCTTTTGTTGATAGCTTGATAGGTACAGCATATCGTCGCGATGAGTTGGGGGAAATTATTGCTGGTACGTGTGAAATTCCGACATCGACAATTATTCCTCAGCTCGGGTCAACGGCACTTGTGGCTGCCGGTTTTGCAGCTGAGGCAATTGCGCGTTTAAGGCTTGGATATGAGTATCCTCGACGTTGTTTGGTTAATAAACGCACTCTAGAGGTAGTTCATTGCGATGGTATTTAGTTGCATGAGCAGACAGAATCAAGTGGTGCACGTGGTGCCGGAGGTCGGTCGAGATCGGTCGTTCGAAGCACATGGCCTGCTCGAAAAATTATGACAGCCGTACCTGTGAATTGGGCACGCGCTTGAAATACGCGTTGTAGTAAAGGAACCTCGCAAATACCAGCTAAAAGCGCTGTTGATAGTCCTGCTTGGGTAAGTAGTATCAGTATATTCTCGAGGTAACGCCCCGCGTACAGCCATTGGAGCGGTGAATTTATATCAACTGTAATAAAGCCAATGAGAGGTGATTTCTCAAGGCTTATTTTACCACCAAGGGCCATCCTGAGACGATCTTCTGGCTGAAGCGGGCCTTGTTGACGGAGACCAGTATGCAGTCTTTCTGCCTGATCATCTTGAAAACCGAACACAAACCCCGGCATACCGCGAACGGTTGCGCCGGTGTTAGGTAAAAACCAGTCGCCAAGTTCGCGTGCAAAA
>JBPOHP010000056.1:0-8249 GCA_052035445.1 Candidatus Magasanikiibacteriota bacterium | reverse complement strand
CTTTAACGGCTATTTTATAGCACTCCGCGATTCGGTTGAAACACTGTCGGGTATTTCGCAAGATATTATGGTGGCGCGCTATAGTATTGCCCGCCTCGAGACGATGCGATCAGAACCGATCACGATCGATGACGAAACCGGAAAAATCGATTTTCCGCGTGATTGGAAAAAAATCACCTTCAAAAATGTGTCGTTTGCTTACGGTACGACGCAGATTTTAAAGAACGTTTCGTTTCAGATTACCCGCGGCGAAAGTATTGGCGTGATGGGGCTTTCGGGCGCTGGGAAATCCACGATTTTCAAGCTTCTACTTAAAGAGTACGAGCATTTTTCCGGCGAAATTCTTGTGGATGACACGTCTATCCGCGACATTAAAAAGAGTTCGTATTTCGAACGCGTGGCCGTGGTTTTGCAAGACACTGAAGTGTTTAATTTTTCGCTCCGCGACAATATTACGCTCGGGCATACTGAGCCAACTGATACCGAAAAACGCCTTGCAACCGCGCTTAGAACGGCGCACGTGACTGATTTTTTACCGAAATTATCTGATGGGCTCGATACCGTGATCGGTGAAAAAGGTATCAAACTTTCTGGTGGTGAGAGGCAACGCGTAGGTATTGCCCGGGCCGTTTTTCGCGCGCCGGATTTGTTATTCATGGACGAGGCCACGTCGCATCTTGATCTTGAGTCCGAAGAAAAAATCAAAGATTCTTTGGGGAATTTTTTCAAACAAGTGACCGCGGTCGTGATCGCGCACCGGCTCACCACCATCCAGAGCATGGATCGTATTATCGTGCTTGAAGGTGGGCAGATTATCGAAGAAGGTGACTTTGCCACGCTCTACGCCACAAAAGGACGACTCTATGAGATGTGGGAGAAACAGAGGTTTTAGGGTTGACAAAATAATAAAATTTGTGTATAGTTGCCAGTTCCAAAGTAGGCACATGGCTCAAATATGAGCTAGGTGCGTACCTTGAAATAATTGCGTAAAAACGTTGAAACAACGTAGAAAAGAGGTGTGATATGAGCGGAGGTTCCTATAACTACATCTGCTTTAAACTAGAGTGCGGTGATGGGCTCTACCCCAGAATGTACGATGTTAACAGAATGCTGCTTCAACTGGGTGAGCTGGCTCAAAAAGCGTACGGAGGAGCGCGAAAAGCGATGCTTCATACCGCGTGGGTGTACTATTTGCTACTCACGGGCAAAGAGGAGCAGTTTGATGGCGACTCGTTCTACGTAGATCCTGACGAACGTAACGAGTCTGTGGTGAAAGAATGTGCAGCCAAAGAGGCTGAATACCGTTTTATGCAAGCGCAAATCGACCTGATTCATCCCTCCAAGCTCAGCAAGGTTTGGAAGGCTGTTGAATGGGAACTGAATCGTGATTGGGGTTTTGACTCTGTGCTGGAAGCAATGGCAGAGTACGAAACTGATGCCGGCATTTTGACACCCGAAAAGGTGGATGAGCTTGTCAAAAATCTGGACAAGCTGGATCTTCCAGAAGATCAGGTGATCGCTCAGATCATCACTTCCTTCGCACAACAAGCTGACGCTAATGGGTAGTTGATACAGGGGTACTGAAAATTCCGGATTTTCTTGATGCTCTAGCCGATCTTGTCAGTGCCTGCCTCGATTTCCGCCGCCCGTGGATCCCGCTGCTGATTCTTGCAATCGCGATTCTTGCCTTTTGTCTATGGCTGCTTGTTCGGCAATAAACTCCCAGCCGCACTCACCCTGCAACCCACCATTCGGGTTCGCATCGTGCGGCCCAATCAAAAACAGCTTTTTTCTGGAAAGGCTGTTTTTGTTTTACCCATCTATGTTGACATAGATCAAAATCTTTGCTATTGTAAGCAGTTCTCGTTCGATTTCGAGCGAGGCATATAAACACTTAAAGGAGGTTCAATCGTGAAAGGAAAGAAAGTCGTCTTTGATATCGCCAAGATCAGCATGGCCGAACTCGTGCGCCTGGCCAAGGATCTAAAATTCGGACAGTGCGGGCGGGAATCGATTAAGTACTCTGGAGTCAGGTCGGCGATTCTGCCGCTTCTTAAGGAGATAAGCATACTCCGGCATCAACTGGCTGAACAAGAGCACGCCGATTACTTCGCGCCCGAAGAGCTGCTCCGTTGGAGTACGTGGGATCTCCTGAAAATACTTACCGACGGCACCTCTCCAGTGGAGTTTATGCAGGCCTGGGAACTGACCCGAGACAACTTGGTTGTGAATGCCCGCCTGCATGACGAGGATTTGCGTCTCTTTGCCAACTCCAAGCACCTGCCCGAGATAATTGCGGACGAAGTTTTGGCTGCCTGCGCACGGCTATACGACTTCGCGGAAGGAGAAGTGTATCGCCTGTCGGCGGACGGAAAAAATCCGCATATCCGGCAGAAGATCGAGAAAGCGCGTATCGAGCGTGCACCGAAGCATTTCCATGGCTTCGAAATCGGGTCAGTGGCAATCACAGAACAGCCATATAGCGTGGCGGTCGGGAGCGTTCGTCTGGTTACGTACCAGCTCTATCGTGGGGGTGGAATAGGCGAACGACAGATCGAAGTCCCCCGTGAGATCTTCTATAATCTGGGGGATTACCTGGATTTCGTTTTGCAAGTGTGGCTCGATCCGTCGGGTGCATTACAGACGATGATCCTAGAAACACAGGATGAGTGCGACTGCTGCCGGTTTGCAGGCGAGGAATTTATGTTCCGGAATCCGGTCGCACGTCCGGGTAGTCACGACGTTATGCTCGCGATTGCTCTGTCAACTGAAGCGTTGTTTGGCGCAGAGAAGATCGCAGACCTCATCCGCCGGCATCGCGAAGAAGCGGAGCGGCGCCTGACCACGCTCACGTCATATCGACCCATACCCCAGACGACGTAGTCTGGACATAGGTTCTGCTGGTGCGAGCGGTTTTCCGCTGGCACTACTTTTTATTTTTGGCAGTTCGCTCTATACTTACGGTACTATGCCACACACACTCCCGAGACGACTCCTGCCACTTTTGTGGGACATCGACGATCCCTTACACCTTGATATCCAGAAATACCGAGGTTTTTTGATTGCGCGCATTGTGGAAAAAGGTCGTACCGAAGATATTGTGTGGCTCAAAAAAACGTATGGTCTCGCAACTATCAAGCGTTCGGTAGTGCAGAGCAAAAACGTGAGTAAAAAAGTAAAAAATTATTGGGCACTTCTTTAGTATGTTTGAACAATCTCTTACCCTCGCCACCGATCGCGTTCTTCTTAAATTGGCCAAACAAACATGGCTCAAGAAATTTTATTTGGCTGGCGGTACAGCACTTGCACTCGAATATGGGCATCGACAATCGGTTGATTTGGACTGGTTCAATCCCAAAAAATTTCGTACCAAAACCGTGATTCACCAACTCGCCGCCCTCGGTGAATTTGAGCTTCTCAACGAAGAAGAGGGTACGGTTGACGCGCTCCTCGACGATGTGAAAGTAAGCTTTTTTCATTATCCGTACAAATTATTAGAACCAGTTGTTATGTGGAAAGGGGTGCGTTTAGCCGACCCTTATGATATTGCGTGCATGAAGATTAATGCCATCATGGGGCGTAATGCCAAAAAAGATTTTATTGATTTGTACGTATTTTTAGAAAAAGAAGGACTCACCTTACCCGAAGTTTTCCGCATGGCTGAACGTAAATTTGGTCCCTCAGGGCGAGATGAATATCATTTGCTCCGTTCGCTCGTCTTTTTTGAAGAAGCTGATGCGCAACCATCGCCCAAGATGACGCCCCCGATTGACTGGAAAAAGATACAACAATTTTTTATACGCGAGGTAAAAAAATTAAGCCGATGACAAGAACCAGCACTTTGACGTCAATCTGATTTAGATTTAACGTTCTTTCTACAAAGAATCAGATTGGAGGCTCATCATGTTTCGTCAGGTTGTTCTTGTTACGTTTTTTCCGGAAGTGCCACATGACGTGAGGGCGCGAATCGCGAGTGCTCTACAAACCATCAAAGACCGTGTTCCCGAGGTCATCGATTGGCAAGTCGGTCTCGAACGATCTCCCGCGAGTAACACATGTGACCTGGTAACGATCGGCACGTTTCGCGATCAGGCGGAGTTTGAGGCTTTTCAAAAACATCCGGTCGTGAGCGCGATTCACGAGGCCCTGGTTCGGGTTGATGATTGGCGTGATGTCGACTACGACGTGCCAACACCAGAAGGCTCATACGCGACCGTAGTTTCTGCAACCGAAACACTCCCGCTCCTCAGTGAAGATCTGCTGCGCCGCAACCCTTCGGCATTTTTTGCCACCGTCGCCGATGAATTGCGAGCAGCGGGGTTGCCACCGGGTATATGGTTTGAGCAGGAGGGCGGCTATCGTTTGCGAAGGTGGAAGTTTGAGCGCGAGCCATGGCTGTGGCGAGCAACAACCACCGATCGCCCGATTCCGCGAACTTTGGCAGAAATATTCGATAGGCGGCACAAAGGGCTCGAAATGAACGCCAAAGCGCTTATCAACTTCAGCGCGACAACCCGCGCCTCATTTGCCGCCTTCGTTCTGCTCGTCAAATCACTCCCCGAACTGTAAGAACCGTGCCTCCGCTGTGCCATGCGGAGTTTTTTGTTGTGAAAAACTATTCATGCGGCTAATGGCCAGCCCGTTTTTTGAGATCGTCAAAAAAAGGAAAATAGTGCTGATCTGCAATCGCATACAACCAGTCATAAAATTCATGCACGATATTTTGACCGCTCGGGCCGTCAATTGCTAGCGCTGGACACCCAGTGACTATTTCTTGTTCATGTACTGTTGCTTTGATTTTTCGGATATCTTCTGGTTTTACACCCAGAATAAGTTTTTTTTGCGTACCAACTGTTTTTTCATCTAATGTAAAATGAGAAAAATGGTAATTTGAACGATCGCCGTTCAGAGAAAGGTGTTCTTCGAGCTGAACGAGTCCGCTAATACCCATGCTCGCCATAACTACTATAAGTTTTTTACTATCGTGCGCGATCGAACGGGCCTCGGCGCTTGAAATAATCGTCGGATGATAGGTGTCGCGGTAAATAGCAGGAATTACCTTGAAAATATTAAGAATTGCATTGGTGGCCGTATTCAAACCGCTAAAAATATGCTCACCTGCGTTATTGACTTTATTGTCAAGTGAAACGAGTGTAGTAAAGTGCTTATATTGGGGGTTGTTATCACTCGATTTTGTGGCGAGCCAGCGCGTAATGCCCGTTAGACAAAATGCTTGTACTTTTGATTTAATATCCTCAATAATATCTTCAGCGAATTTTTCCTGGCGGTAGTAGTCGCTCGGAGCGATTGAAAAATCACCGGTAGTACGATTAGGGTGTATAGGGAGCCCTTGATCATGTTTATGTATCCATTCATACATGGGTGTCCAGGCCTCTTTGATATAGAGGGCGGTCAATGCCATATAGTCTCTTTTTTCATATGAAGGCATCTCTCCTTCCTCTATACGTTTTATATGGGGTCGGAGCGCGTCGCGAGGTACTCCCTGCCCGATTTCTAGAAGATGTTTATTCATAAAAATGCAAAGAAAGTTCAGTGATTGATTGAATGTTAGATTAAAAAAATAACCCTGTCAGCTTTTTTGTGCATAAGATAAGTATATATTGACGCTTGCGAGAGATCGTGGAAGAATATGGCTATATGCACGTAAAAAAACATCATGTTATAGCCTTTGTAATCGGAGGGGTACTCCTTGGCTTCGTGACGAATCTTGTGTATGTGCGACATGTGCACACCCCTACGACCAAGCCGATGACAACGTTACGTCCCACGAGCACTACAAACTCTGATTCTTTTGGTTTGTATTTCGATGAGCATCAACAGCTCCTGCTGAGTGACGCTGATATTGTTGCGTATGTGCCAACTGAGCATAGTTTTATTGTAACAACTGATGCTATACGTCGTTTAAACGCAATGAACGGAAGTCTTTCGGTGAGATCAGGGTTGGGATTTTTGTTTCAGAAAAAATTTAGCGTACGTCTTGGCAGTCAGACGTTGTATCGTGGGGAATTTTGGAGCTGGGCTTCGTCGTTAGCTCAAGAAGGTGTCAAAATATATTTTCCTATTTTTTCAACGAATACTTTGAACATCAGTTTTTGGCAGTTTCAATCATCGACCGAAGCGAGCGATGCCCCGGCATATGTGCGTGCACAACCCAAACTTATAGAATATTTTCGTCGTCATCAAAAAATTGCCACCTCTACTCCGGCACCCACTCCGTTACCGCCAGAAGTTCGGGCTAAGGAAGTTCTGCCACCACGCGAGCTGAGTGCTCACGTTACGCCCTATCAAAATTTTTATCACGACGCCGAGTTTTTGAAAGCAGCTGATCCGTCGGTTGTCAGCCTCCAATTTTTTGGCGACATCATGCTCGATCGTAACGTGGCCAAAGTAATGGGCGCAAGCGGTACTGCCTATATTTTTGAACATATTGTGGGCGAAGGGAATGGGCTAGATTCGCGTATTGACCTAACGATCGCCAATAACGAAGGGCCGTACGCGCCCACGCGGGTAAAAACGAGCAAATCGATTGCGTTTCGATTTGATCCAAAGTACGCGACTGAGCTCAAACATGCGGGATTTGATGCGGTGAGCCTCGCCAACAATCATACCCTTGATATGGGTTGGAAAAATGTGGATTTCACCCACCAAACGCTGGAGGCGGCAGGGGTCGGTCATTTTGGCGACCAGCTGCGAGAGAGTAAAGATTTTACCTTTGTTACCACAACGAACGGGCAAACGATCGCTCTCGTTGGTTTTAACAATACCGATCACATCATGGATCTCAAAAAGATTTCTGCAGTTATTGCTGATGCCAAAGCGCGTGCTTCAACTACCATCGTGATGATGCATTGGGGAGATGAATATAAACGCCTTTCGAATGTCAACCAACGCACGTTTGCGCATTATCTTATCGATGAAGGCGTGGACGCGGTGATCGGAGCACACCCCCATGTGATTCAAGAGGCAGAGATCTACAAAGGCAAACCAATTTTTTACTCGCTCGGAAATTTTGTCTTCGATCAATATTTTTCAAATGATACTCAGGAAGGGTTGAGTGTTGGCTTGATTTTGAAACAGGGTAAGGTGCATTCGGTGTACGCCTTTCCTCTGTATAGTGTGAAATCGCAAGTTTTTCTGATGGATGGACAGCGACGGGATAATTTTTATGGCTGGTTGAATGCAACCAGTCGTTTGGGAGATAAAAAATTTGAAGGAGGAAAGATCGATTTAGTTTATTAATAGCTGGTAGCGCAGTAGCACGTAGGGTAGGTTATTGGCTCCTACCAGCTACCGCCTACCGCGCTACTGCGCTTACATTCTATGTCTGGACACTCAAAATGGCACAATATTCAGGCGCATAAAGGCAAGCAAGATGCGGCCAAAGCCAACGTTTTTACCAAATGCGCCAAAGCAATCACGATTGCCGCGCAGCGTGGTAGTGATCCTGCTACCAATTTTACGTTACGTCTGGCTATTGATAAGGCGAAGGCGGTCAGTATGCCTAAAGACAATATTGATCGGGCAATCAAACGCGGTACCGGGCAAGATGCTGGTGCGGCTATGGAGGAATTATTGTACGAAGCATTTGGTCCGGGCGGGGTGGCGATTCTCATCAAAGCCGTGACCGATAATCGCAATCGCACGTTTCCCGAGCTCAAACATATCATGAGTGAACACGGCGGCTCGATGGCGGGTGAGGGAAGTGTGAAATGGATGTTTGAGTACGGTGGTCGTATTCTCGTTTCATCTGAGGCAGTAAAAAACCGTGATGAGTTCGAGCTCGCCATGATCGATGCGGGCGCGAGCGATATCGCCGAGCAGGAGGGAGTTTTTGAAATTCGCACTAAAACCGAGCAGTTTCAAACGGTTGTGACCTGGCTCAAGCAGCAGGGCATCGAGCCAACGAGTGCCGAACTCAGCTGGTTCCCCAAAGAAGAAACTCCCGTACCTGAAGAGGCTAAAGAAGAGTTGGGGGCATTATTTGCCGCACTTGAAGAGCATGATGATACGGCAGATTATTACACGAACGCGGCTTAATATTTTTTCTATGGTTATCGGCTCTTATTTATCGCACGTGTTTCGCAGGCTCATCATAGAATTGGTGGAGTTTTTTGTGGCCACGCAGTTTGTGCCGCTCGTTGCGTTGGTGTTGTGGGAGATTATGTCAATTGCAACATTCGGCATGCTCCTCTTTGGTCACAATGAGTTGATGCGATTTTTGCAGGTGC
>JBPOHP010000102.1:0-2367 GCA_052035445.1 Candidatus Magasanikiibacteriota bacterium | reverse complement strand
TGCCCCCCTTGGCACACCAAATACGTTGTTGTGGCCGGCATTGGTGTACTCTGTTGTTGATGTGTTTGGGGGGGGCGGGGGCGGTTGCCGCGGGGGCGGAGCGATGGGTGTGCCGCTGGTGCTTATTGTGAACTTTTTCTCGATCGTCGGAAACGTCGGATAATTTTGGTTGATCCGTAGTCTCGTAAAAATTTGCAAGCGCCATTCTTTTGAGTTTTCATAAGGAGTAAACGCTGTGGATACTCTTGTTGGCGTTTGTTCATTTTTTTCGAAACACGTTTCAGACCTACTTTCAGCCGAAAGATTACCAATTTTAAACACGGCATATGCGCAGTATGGTTGCTCGTTTTTCTCAATGACGGTTGTTGTGATCATGCGTTCACCGTTTTTGAAATTCGCCGCTTGAGCACACCACGCTCCCAACTGATCTGCCCTGCAGAATTCCGGGTTATCTACGCTCTCTAAAAAGGTAAAACCGTTTTTCGAGAGGTAGTAATGGTCAACCTGATAGTCTTCCCACGATCGTCCGTCCAGGGTTATACCGCGTAGATGTGGATTGTCTCGACAGCCATTTCTTTCGTGCTGTACTGCGAAATGCACGTGTGCGCCACAACTAAAACCTGTGTTACCGACAATACCAAGTTTTTGGCCACGTTCAACATGTTGCCCCGATGTTACTGCAACGCTGTAGAGCTTCATGTGTAGATAGGTTGTTTTATAACCATCACCGTGATCGATAACAACTCGACAGGCCGTATTCTTTTTCTTGGCTAGAACCGCCAGAGCTTCTTTTGAGCACGAGGAAGCCCCTTCAGTGCACGTTCCGTCGAGGGTATCGACAACGGTTCCTGGAGCTGCGGCTACCACTTCTACTTCATGTCTGCCGGTTAGATCACCACCACTGCCAACGTATTCATCATCGAAGTCTATGGCGTAGTAATCTTTTCCAGCATGCCAAATATCGCGTAGTGCTGTGGTAGTACCGTCTGTGTTTTTAATTTCGCCGTACACACCACCAACCGGAACAGTTACTCCCCATTTTTTTCCAGCGGCTAAGGGTGTAGATAGTGCTGGTCCACGATAGTGTGTGTCTGGTGTACCAAGAGTATTGGCCTTAGTGCATTCAGTCGGCCAGCCATACCCGCCAACACCTTCATAATCAACATCAGCACTACCTTCAGACAGTTCTTCGTCGGTGCTTGGGTTGCAGTTTTGGGTTGAAAATAAAAGAACGAAAAGGAGCAAGAATCGACTCATCATGATGTCACCTGCGGTATTGGTTGTACCAGAACGACTATCGTTCTGGGAATGCTGTCCCACATATATTGAGACGGCACGCCAGATCGTTAATGGTTGTTAAATAGGAGGGTGCTGATTATTTTTTTCAGCTGTTCAATGGTGGTGTTTTCAAACGTTACGGCAATGCTTGGCAGTGGTTTTTTATTTGGTAGAGCAAAAACAGCTTGGTAGATAGTTGGTACCCGATCTTGATAATAATCATCCGTTATTTTATCGTAGTATTCCTTCGTTGCGTTAAAAAAATAGACTGGCATATTTTGTACGGTAGTGCTGGTAATGAGCTCTGCCTTCCATGGTTGAGTGCTGTTTGAAAATATGAGCGATAGGTTATTTTTGTATACAGTGAATTTATTAAGGTAGGTAGTTTGAAAATCAAATATTTCATGAGTAGTATCAAATGGATAATTAGACGCATAAGAGCCAATGATCTCAAAAGTGCTTTTTTTTGAACGAACCGATAAGAACGGCGTCGGGCAGTTTTGGGTAAGACAAGAAGATATTGTTATGATTTCCTTTTGCTCTGGCAGTTGTATCGAAAATCCCAACTCCTTAAACTCATACCGTGGCCATTCTGAAACCGGACGATCTAATAATGAGACCGTCGAAGAAGTGTTCTCAGAGTTGTGTGCTGAACTAGTGCTAGAAGGTGTTGTGGTAGGCGTTTCATACGTTACCGCTGGTTGTGTAACGAGCTGAGAATTTTTTTCACACCCTCCTCCAGCTAAGAGACAGAGGGCAATAGTAAATATAGTAGGTATAGTTTTAGTCATACGCGAAGATACAAAATAACGCTCGTAGCATACCACTTTTTTCTTTGAGTAAACAAAACTACCCGGTAGTTCCGAGTAGTAATGTAGTGAGTGTAACGCTTTTAAAAATGTTGTAAAGGGTGGTGTGTGTAAAATTAATGTGGGGGCGTTTTCTTATTGAATGTGCCAGCATTTTCCGTTTAGTATGTTATCACCCTATCCATTCCCTCATCAATTTTTTGTCGTTGTTCGTACGAACCATCGATGAGCCAGAGTTTTTTTGGATACGCATTTTCTTGTACTACGATTTTTTGGTTAG
>JBPOHP010000028.1:0-1958 GCA_052035445.1 Candidatus Magasanikiibacteriota bacterium | reverse complement strand
TTTCCTCTCGCTCGCTTAAAGACAGTCGTTGGTAGTTACTCGCCATACATCTAACGTGATTACTTGTTGTTGAATAGCCTGGCGGCTATTCTACCCCAAGTGTTGCGTTAGATGTTGGGAGGGAAGTAAATTGTAATTACAAAAAACCGACACAGACTGTGTCGGTTTTTTAAACTTCAAAAGTTTAAGCTTTTTTCTTATCAAGTTTGTCGAGTTTTAAAATTTTTACCCCAACGTACACCACGAGCGCTATAACCAAAAAATCAATCGTGGTGCCCACAAAATTTCCCCACATAATTTTGGCCGAACCAAGCTGCCAATACGCTGCCCGCATGTCGCCCGTTGCCCCAAGAATAAGACCGACGAGCGGGTTGATAAGATCGTTGACAATAGAAGCAACGATTTTAGAAACCGCGCCACCGAGGATAAAACCAACCGCTAAACCAACTACTCCTTGTTCACGAATGAATTCTAAAAATCCTTTCATAAGAAAAATAAATAGGTACGTGCGCTAAGTGTCTAGTATTAGAATACACCTCACTAGTACGTGAGAAAAGCCTTTTAACGACAGGAGTGCACCGTGAGAAAGACCTTCATCGCACTGGTCGCCTTGGCTTTCTTCACCGTCATTTTTTCCAAGCGTTCGCAGCGCTTTTTTTATTTCTTCACTTCAACAATTTCTTTCAATCTGTTGAGTGCTTTCGGCCACATGTTTTTAAACATTTCCGCAAACTCACCTCCTATATCCATATCTAAATCTACCACAACTTCGGTTATGCCATTTTTCTCCGTAAACGTGTAATTTTCATGAGAACCGGCCCATTTTTTTACCCGTTCGCTCGTTGTGTCTTCTACACCGTTTTGCATCTCGCCCCGATGTTCGATAGAGATGAACTCGTACGGACGGTTGGTTTCGATGCGGCTGACCATACCAGAAGTCGTGCCGTCATCATTTGGTCCCAAGAACAGCATTTTACTGCCTTCACTCCAATCGCCCTGATAATACGAGCCGGCGTGGAACGGTTCAGTCCAGGCGCGGTAGGTCGCGTCGGCAAGCATGATATCCCAGACTTTTTGTTTGGGGGCGTTGATCTGAATTGAGAAGTGGAGGGTGGGCATAGGCTAAAAATATTTTTTAAATTGATATTTGACGCGATGCTATTGCGAGACTGATCGTGAAGGCTATAAGGCTTAGATACAATCGTACGCCAATTACGCCGAATGCACAAGCAAAACCAAGCTTCTTTAACGTTCCAACTTTTGCGCAAAAAATCTCCGTTCGAAAAAAATTATTGTTTTCTTAAGTACGCTCTCGTTTCCATCAATATCTTCCCCATCATATTTTTGCCCGTTCCATCAGCACCTTCACCCCAAAAATAGTCGTCCGGGTTTGCTTCGATCAATTCTTCTTCGCCGGTTGAAAGCAATAGATCTGCAAGTTTTTGGTACGAGGTAAACTTTTTTAAAACTGCACTCTTTAGTATCTCAACTTTTTGCTCATCCCAACCGGGTGAACGTTTATCGTTCTGCATGCTGAGCACCTTCACTTCTTTGGGCGTCTCAGCTTCAAGAATTTTTTGCGCATAGTCGGGATCAGCCTTCTCAAATTTTTTGTACTGATAATAATGCTCAGACGACTGCCAGACGCGCCCTTCCAGCTCGATCGGGTACGGTGCCAGGTTGGAAAAATCTTTCCATTGTTCGATTTTGCTTAAAAAGCATATGGCCACAGATCATCAAATATCACTATCACACAGCACAAACCCTGATTTTTCAGCGCCGCATCTATACGCAATGCACACCGCTTTTTTTAAAATTTTTGTTCGTTAGGCGGTGTCGGGTGTGTTTTCAGAAAATACTGGAAGGCTTGCAAATCACTATCCGAAAACCAGCTATCTCGCGGTTTCGGCTTAGTGATTAACGTTTGAGCATCGTGTTGAGAGAGATCGTTGGTTTCA
>JBPOHP010000168.1:0-2074 GCA_052035445.1 Candidatus Magasanikiibacteriota bacterium | reverse complement strand
TATACGGAGCTAAGGGAAAAAAGTCAATGTAGAAAACCTCTAAATTAAGACGCCCATCGTCTGCACCACTGTTTAAGCAACCACTTCTGAAACTAGGTCTCCAGAACTGTGCGAGCTACCTTATAGCACACTTGACAGGTATCACATTCACGAGTGTCTGATTGCCTATCGAACAAACATTCGAAAACAGAAGAAAGGGAAGATTAATATGAACAAAAACAACACTAAGTTTTTCACAGGTGCCCCAACGTAAACCCGAACCGAATACTGTTGGTTACACAACCGATATAAAGAGCATATCGCTCAATTTCCATACTTTCGATACCTCCCACGTTTTGATAGACAAAATCTGCACCAGCGCGCAGCCTGGCGGTTGTGACGTGCCGTAGTAACGGCCACAACACTCGGCTCAACCCTCAGCCACCCCCTCATCTCTAACGAGATGACGGGGTGTTTTTTTATCCTTCGTTGACATGACTACAGCTGCATGTTACGATTTTGTTATATTTAATAGTATGAATGGTGAGTATTGTTCTGGTTGTGCGGTACGGCAAAATAGCTTTCTTACTACCGACAGGATACGATGTTTATGCCTTTTTTAGAGCGATTTCATTATCAACGTAGTACCGGTTTTTCTTATAGCGACCCGCTTATCGGGTTTTTTTCTGTTATCGAACACGTCCGATAATTAACGGTCTTACCTCTTTCGCTGTTTGCCGCGCGCACAAATTCTGAACAACACTCCTCTCATTCCTGAGGATTTTTTTCGTATGAACACTATCTTAACGATCATTGCGCTGCTTGCCGGCGGCGTAGCTGGCGCTGGCGGCGGATATCTTTTGCGTAAAAAACTAGCTCAAGCCGAGGCCAACTCACTCGAGGCCAAAGCCGATAAGCTGATCATGGAGGCCAAAACCAAACAACAAGAACTTATTTTAGAGGCCAAAGAAAAAGCAGCCCAAATTATCGACGAAGCTAAAAAAGATGAAAAACAACTTCGCCAAGAAGTACGTACTATCCAAGAACGACTTGAACGACGTGAAAGCACGTTCGATCAAAAACTGCTTGAAGTCCAAGATAAAGAGCAAAAACTGCAAGAAAAGATAGAACGCGTCAAACAAATTAAGGAAGAAGTAGAAAAATTAAAAGAATCTGAGCAACAAAAACTCGCCGAGATGGCTCAAATGTCAAGCGAGGATGCTAAACTTGAATTACTCAAAATTGTTGAAGAAGAGAATAAAAGCGACTTACTGGGCCGGATCATGAAACTGGAAAAAGAATCTAGCGAACATTTTGACCGTAAAGCCCGAGAAATTGTAGTTGATTGTATGCAACGCTGCGCCGCTTCTCACGCTGCCGAAAACACATCAACAGTAGTGCACATCCCGAGCGAAGAAATGAAAGGTCGTATCATCGGCAAAGAAGGTCGCAATATCAAAACCATTGAAAAACTTACTGGCTGCGAACTCATAATCGACGAAACACCGGATTCTATAGTTATTTCTGGTTTTTCCCCTATTAGACGTGAAGTAGCACGTATTTCGATTGAACGACTTATCGCAGATGGTCGCATCCAGCCAGCACGCATCGAAGAATTTATCGAACGGGCAAAACTTGATCTATCAGCCGAAATCAAAAAAGCTGGCGAAGAAGCACTTTATAAAATGGGCATCACTGGACTTGACCCAAAACTCGTCACGATCGTCGGTCGTCTCAAATACCGCACCAGCTACGGCCAAAACGTGATGAACCATTCAATGGAAGTCGGCTATCTATCAGCCATGATGGCAGCAGAGCTCGGGCTCGATCAGGCCAAAGCTAAACGCTGTGGATTTTTCCACGATATTGGCAAATCGGTTGACCATGAAACACAGGGGTCTCACCCGGAAATCGGTTTCATGATCCTCAAAAAATTCAATACCGACGAAGATGTCTGTCAGGCGGCACTTACCCACCACAACGACAAGCCATACAATATATATTCTTCAATTGCAAAAGCGGCTGACGCAATCTCCGCAGCACGAGTGGGAGCGCGTCGCGATACCTACGAACAATATATTGCACGCCTCGAAGA
>JBPOHP010000170.1:0-14073 GCA_052035445.1 Candidatus Magasanikiibacteriota bacterium | reverse complement strand
AAAATTTTTCTGCGACCGAAAAATGCGTAACTGCCTTAAGGGCATAATCACCAGCCCAAGGCGCTGATTCGTACAATTTTAAATTTTCTATGTAATAATCAGCTAGATCAACTTTTTGACTTAAAAGATTTGCTAACAATTCATGGGCATGAGAAGAAATTTTGGGGAATAAAGCATCGAATTTTTCTTCACCCAGAGCTGGAATCATATTCAATAGTTCGACATCAGTAATATGAGAACTCTTTAGATCATCGAACGAGTCAACGGCTTTCTGTATAGCAGGAATATTCAACGTCATTTTTTCAATAAAAACAAACTCTTTACGTCTAAAAAATTCATGTATCTTATTTCTCAAGACAGAGAGGGTGTCGATATTTAGCTGATTTTTATCATCTTGCAAAGCCTCATCAAACGAGGCTTTGATACTCTGAAAAGGGATGGTATTTGTTTTGTTAGAATTTTGTGGAAAAAATTCCTCCAACGCAAGAACGCAAAAATCAAGCCAGGCTGTTTGGTCTTCAAGTGAAGTAAAAACAGCTAATCCTTCTTTACTCAAATCCAATCTCTGCGCAATGTCTGGGTAGGCTATGACAAATTGTGGAGCAATTTTTTTGGCAATACATCGCCGGATTAATTCCATCGTTTGCCTTCGTTCTTGCACCGACAGATCGTTAAGGGCCACTCTAATAGAAAAAAATACTTTCCATGAATAGATAGATTCAAAAATCGAGAGAGTTTCATCTAATTTGTTACTGTCTGACATAATCGATAACCAGTCTTCAGATACTTCCCCTGTCTCAGGCTCTTGTTTATCAGATGAGTGTTTTGTAAAATGATTTTCCTCTGTTTCTGTGTTTTTTTTGAAAAATAACGACCTTAATTCCCGCTCAACACTAAAATGAGAATCATGAGTTTTTATCATGGTAGTGATAAACGATCTAAATCGATCTAAGTCACTACTGGAACGAATAACGGGACTGAATTCTTTCAAAATATCAAGGATAAATTTTTCTCCACTACTCGCTTTAATCTCTTGCATGATAGCTAACAATGTTTCCAAATCATGATCGAAGGATTCGCGCACTAGCCCACCAACCTCTTTGAGAGTTTTTTTAATATAGACACCAAAATAATCTTCCCCGTATTCTTCGTCAAACTGTCCAGAATGGCTGTCCGGAAGCAATTTTCCTTCATACCCTTCATAATGAGTCTTTTCCATCTCAATGGCCAACCGTGCGTATCGATGAAAATCTTGTAGGGTCGTGATATGACGAACAAAAATATTTGTATTGAGCCCGATAAAAATCTGTTCAATCATAATCGGACTTGCGTCAGCATCAAAAATCTCAGTTGCCTCTTTAGTTAGCGCTTTAAGCACCTCGTTGACATCTTTTTGATCAAAACGTTCTAGTATTGAACCTAACGGACTATCTGGTGTAATACCAAAACGCTCAACCTTAAATTTAGGCTCGCTTTTCTGAATATTCCTGTGCAGATCACGATGTGCGAAATTTTCAGAAGAAAATTTAGCCATATTTTTTTGAAAATCATTACTTACATTTAAAACGCAGAGCACTGATTTGCACTAAATCTATTTCACCATACAAAACAAAACCTTCAAATACTCCCCTTCCGTAAACGCCACGAGCTCGGGATGATCTATTCCATGAGTATAGGTCTCGAGAATCTGCACGCTCCGGCCAGCCCGCGCAGCTGCTTCGGAAAGCATGTAGCGAAAATCAGTAAGCGTGACATGTGCTGAACACGAAGCCGTTACAAGAATGCCTCCGGGCGGAAGAACACGGAGTGCTTGTTCATTAATATGGCGATAGCCCACGAGCCCTTCTTTAATCTTGTGCCGATCTTTTACAAACGCGGGCGGGTCGAGAATAATCACCTCAAAATCACCCTGTTCACGATCTGCCAAATATTCTTTTACATCAGCAGCAATCCATTCGGCTTTATCTTCGGGCAATTTATTGAGCTTAAGACTTGCCTCACCTAGTTCAAGCGCCTGCACCGACGCATCAACACTCACCACCTGCGCCGCACACGCTTTAAGGGCATAGAGGCTAAAACCGCCGGAGTATGAAAAACAGTTGAGCACCTTTTTGCCGGCAACATATTTTTGGAGTGCCAATCGTTTATCGCGCTGATCGAGAAAGAAACCAGTTTTCTGGCCAGTTTTTACATCAACAACAAACTGAATGTTGTTTTCGAGAATGGTGATTCTGTCAGGCACTTCGCCATAGAGAAGACCGGTCATTGCACCAACTTCATCAGCGCGTTCGTGCTTGGTGCGTCCCCCAACATCTGAGCGCTCATAAATTCCCGCGGGAGAAAGTACCTCAACGAGTGCGGAGACTATTTCTTTTTTCCAGCAAGCAATGCCCATGTTGTGAAATTGAACAACCAGATAATCGCTGTACCGATCAACGATCAACCCTGGTAGACAATCATTTTCGCCATAGACCAGTCGATAGGCATTCGTTGTTTTAGTTTCTACAAACCGCAGGCGCAGATCAAGGGCATGACGAAGTTTGGTTACAAAAAAATTTTGATCAATCACGGTATTCTGTTCAAATCCCCAAAGCCGTACCGCGATCTGACTGTACGAATTAAAATATCCAGCAGCCAAAAATTTTCCCGCTTCATCAACTAGTTCAACCGGCTCACCGCTCGCTAAACCTTCGGGAATATGTTTGATCGCCCCAGAAAAAACCCAGGGGTGACGGCCGCGGATAGGACCATAACGTTCTCGTCGAATAGATAGTGTGTGCATAAACAAAATATGCAGATACTCTATCAAAAGAGCGTACCAAAGACAAACCCTGTCTTAATGACAGGGTTTGTCTGGTTACTCAATATTTATTTAACGCTGAATGTAAATGATTTTTCGGCCAAAATCTTGCCGTAATTGCTGCCTACCGTATCATAAATCTTTATGTTTACGGTATAGGTTCCCGCCACCAATGGTGAGGTGGGGATCGTCGGACTAAAGAGTACGGTTCGACCAGCAAGTATCGAAGAGTTAGCACCGGTCGTGGTAATAATTTTACCACTCGAAGAAACTACTTGGCGAACTACGCGTACACGCTGCGATTTGGTGGTTAGATTTTTATAGACGTAAGAGAAACGGAATACGTTACCACGTCGTACTGCGGGATTTTCTACACCAAGACCCCGTGGGGAGCGGAACTCAAGAGCTGGTGTTTCATACCGAGTAACGGTTACTTTAAAATCTGTGGGTGTGGGTGTCACGTTCTGTGGGGCAGACATATCAACAGTCACTCGAGCTGGGTTCCCCCCCATACCATTCGCATCGATTGCCGACACGGTGTACGTATAGCGTGAAATCGGGAATGCTTGTGTATCTGTATACGACGTGCCAGTAACAATTACTCCTGTACCTGGGAATAATCCAATACCAGTGATAGCTTGATCCGCATAGTCACGCTGAATAATGTAACTAGCAGCGCCCGAAACTTCATTCCAACGTAGTTCGGCACTTGATCTACTGAGTGCGCGCCCCGTTACCACCGGAGCTTCAAGACTCGCGAATTGGCTAGCAGTTTTCAGTTCAACGGTATTTGATTTCTCTCCTTCATCGCCAATCGACCCATCATTCGCTCCTGCCTTAGCTTTTATATAATAGTAGTACAATGTTTCATACTGCAAATCTTTATCGGTAAAGGTCGTTACCGTTCCCATAACCGAACCAGCCACAGTAAAACCGCGACCATCTATGCTGCGATAAATATTGTACGACTGAGCATCCGTTACTCCTAACCACGATAAAGAAATAGTATTACGACCACTCACCTTACCAACAATAATTGGAGCTCTGGGTACTGCGGTTTTAATTTCCACCTCTGTCGAAGCTACACTTTCGCCAAACTCATTTGCCGCCTTTACACTATAAAAATAACTATAGCCCGATTTGACGCTCATGTCTGGAAAACCAAGCTTGCTAGTTGTTGCAAGAAGAACACTTGATTGTTCATTACTCATGCGGCGATAAATACGGTATTCCGTCGCATCATTTACCATATTCCATTCCAAATTATTGATGGTCGGAGTAACGGGATTTCCGCGTACCACCGGCGCAGAAGAAGGGGTAGCAACCCGATCTGCAGCAAGCGTGGTAACATAGGCAAGACCGCCATAATCCTCACCCATCGTGGTTACTGGTTTAATATGATACGCATAATAGGTATTTCCGGTAAGACCAGAGTCGGTATACGTCATATCAGTCGTAGATCCGATAAGCACGTACCCGCCGCTTACTGGCGCGCGATAGATATTATATTTCTGGACGCCTGATAACGACGGCATATTCCAAGTTAGGCGTACTCGCGAAGCTCCGAGAGCTTCGGCAGCAGGCATAAAAACTCCTGGCGCGGTTGTTACGGTCTCAATCACCGAATTTCCACTCTCCAAATCGCCAAGACGAGCGGCGACTTTATAATTATATCTCGTATCTCCCGAAACACTCATATCTGTATACGAGCGCATATTACTTGAGATGACGGCTAACGGTTGAGCGTTCGCAAAACTTGTATTACTACCCGTCGTTCTATAGATGACAAACGTATCGGGAAACCCAAAATTAGTTGACAGGTCGTACGTTCCAAAATCCCAATTTAGTGTTACTTGATTACCGAGAGACCCCGAACCAGAGAGGTTAATTGGCGCGCTTGGCGCCCCCATATCAGCAACTTCTTTGGCATACACCCCTGGTGAAGCAATAAGAAGAGATGCCACACTCAAACCGGTAATAGCAGACAGCAGTTTATTTTTAAAACGTTCTTCCATAAGGAATGGATTAAAAAAAAGACTTTAGTAAAGTATATCATATTTTTTGAGTACCAAAAAATCACTCAATGAGTGATTTTCTGACAAAAAATTATTTTTTGATTTGAGCAGCAGCCACTTCTTCTGCAAAATTCTTTTCTTCTTTTTGAATACCTTCGCCGAGTTCATAGCGAACAAAGCGACGGATGCTGATTTTTTCACCAGTTTCAGCCGAAGCAGTCGTGATAACCTGCTCAACTTTTTTGGTATCGTCTTTAACGTACGCCTGTTCAAGCAAACACATGTCTTCGTAGAATTTATCCAATTTTCCTTTGAGGATTCCTTCTACTACATTTGCTGGTTTTCCCTGAGTTTTTAATTGCTCAGAATAAATCTCTTTTTCTTTATCAACCATCGTAGCTGGCACTGAAGCGCGGTCGAGATATTGTGGATTAGCCGCAGCAATGTGGAGACAAATGTCTTTAGCGAGCGTCTGGAAAGCATCGGTGCGAGCTACAAAATCGGTTTCACAATTAAGCTCAAGCAAGACACCTACTTTTCCACCAGCATGAATGTAGCTGGCAACCGTACCTTCAGCCGCAATCTTATCAGCGCGTTTTGCTGCTTTAACAATACCTTTTTTGCGCAAAATTTCACCAGCTTTTTCCATGTCGCCCTGAGCTTCTTCGAGAGCATTTTTACAATCCATCATACCAGCACCAGTGGCTGTACGAAGTTTGGCAATATCTTGTGATGAAATGGGCATATTTTATGTTAAAAAGTCAACGGTCGACAGTCAACCGTCAATGGCTATTGACCATTGACGGTGAGCTGTTGACACTTAAAACTAAATCGACTCTTCTTTCTTGAAAGCACGGCGCTCTTTTTTGGGCATTTCAACTACCGGAGTGGCGGCGGCTGATTCTTTAGCCATTACCTGTTTCTTTTTCTCCCATTCAGCCCGACCTTCTTTAACCGCTTCAACCATCACATCAGCGATAAGCTTGATCGAGTTAATAGCATCGTCATTGGCGGGAATAACACAGGTTGCTTTGCTTGGATCAACATTCGTATCGCAGACACCAATAACGGGCACATTCATTTTCCGAGCCTCAGTGACTGCAGTTTTTTCAACACGCATGTCAGCGATATAGAGAGCGTCTGGCACCTGCTCAAGAAGAACCAAGCCGTTCAGGTATTTTTCCATTTTTTCAAGCTGTTTTTTGAGAACGGTTTGTTCTTTTTTGGTGTATTTTTCGATTTCACCCGTAGCAACCTGCTCACGAAGTTGTTTGAATTTCTTCAAACGACGTTTGCATTCTTCAAAGTTGGTGATCAAACCACCAATCCAGCGCTCTACCACAAATGGCATACCTGCTTCTTCAGCGGCTGCTTTTACGATATCACGAGCCTGACGTTTGGTGCCGACAAACAAAATCATTTTTCCCTGAGCAACCATGTTTTTGGTGTACACATACGCTTTTTCAAGCTCAACCAAAGTCTTTTCAAGATCGATGACGTGGATACCATTTTTGGTACCACAAATATACTGCTCCATCTTTGGGTGCCAACGTGATGATTGGTGACCAAAATGAACGCCTGCTTTGAGCAATTCGACGAGGGTCGGTGTTTGCTTCATAGTATTTTCCTTATTACTGCCTCTTGGCCATCGCCCCACAGTGGTGTAGGGAGGAAAAAATAATGCCAATGAGTGATAAAAGTGGCTGAAATATATACAATTCCGCAAAGCTTGTCAAGCATTTCATTTCGTATTTTGACATCTAAAATGACTCCCGTTACTATCATCTATGCGCCTCGTCCACAAAACACCGCTCTCTAAAAAGGGGAACCATGAGAATAGCCGCGTACCGTACGCTCACCATCATTAACGCCGGTAAAGAACGAACGAGCAGCCTCATTCTTCCGTCCGACTGCCTGATTCCGGTCTCAAACGATCTTAACCGACGCCATTCCACCGGTGATTCCCTGCGCCCGCCAAAATTTCTTGAGCATCTCCTGATGCTCCCCGAACTCACCACCGAAATCGAACAATTCTTCGATCCCGAAGATTACGTGCCGCTCAGTCAGGGAGAACGCTTCGATCTCGCGCCCGGCCAGTATGAACTGGTGCCGACTGCCAACCCTTTTCGCCACGACCAGAACGGATGCGAGGAATCATGGTTTGCGGTCGCCGGCGTTGCAGAACGTGTCGGCATGCCGCTTGCCTGCTGGGCCGAACATATCGCCCGCGGATCAGTAGATCTCATTCAGGACTAGAGCCCACCCCCAGACCTTTGGGGGTTTTCTATTTTTTCAGATTTTTCACTCGTAAAATCATATTCGGGATATTCAGACACGCGCACTCTCGTACGTATCAGCCTGGTAAGATACGCCCCAGTCCCCCATTCTTCTCCCAGCGCGCGCGCAATCGAGCGAATGTACGTTCCCGAGCCACAGGTCACCTCGATAACGAGTTCTGCCCCATCATACGAAACCAGCTGGACCTGTTCGATAAAAACTTGACGCGGCTCCATCACGAACTGCTCGCCACGACGCGCTTTGTCATACGCTCGCTCGCCCTTGATTTTAAGCGCAGAAAATTGCGGTGGTGTTTGCCAAATCTCGCCCACAAATTTTTTTAAAGTTTGTTCTATAACTGGCAATGACGGTAGGGGCGCACCAACACACCTGATCTTCTGTCCTTCGGGATCATCGGTCGTTGATACGGTGCCAAGCTGAAGCGTGGCTCGATATGTTTTTCGGCTGTGGTTCAAAAACAAACCAAGCTGCTTGGTTGCTGAGCGCCCTACACCGATTATCAAAACCCCTTCCGCAAAAGGATCTAGTGTTCCCCCGTGACCAATTTTTTCACCGGGGTATTTTTTTTTAAACCAACGAATCAAATCGTATGAACTCTTCCCTGGCGGTTTATAAACTGAAAAAAGATTTATATTCATGAAAAAATATGATATGATGCTTCATATCCTAACGTACAATGTATGACCACACAAGGAGGAAAAAATCACCTTGAAAAAAAACGCCTCAGCCCAGAAAACAAGGGGCCTCAACAACCCACAATCGAACACATCAAGCCGATCGAGAGTGACCTTGAAAAAATCGCTCAAGAAATCGCTGGCGACGAAGCGTTTGCTGTAAATGAAATAATTTATCCCGTTCGGTCAGAAGACATTCTCGACGAGACAGACGCCCCCAAACGAACCAAAGCTTCTCCCCCACCTCCTCCCCGTCGAAAACCAAAAAAAGATCGTCTGGCACAGTTTGTCGTTGAAAATTTTTCCTCAACCGGAGCTGAGACTGAACCAGAACAAGACATTCCCAAAGAAATCTTGGATGATCTGTCGCAAAAAATAGTTGGAAAATACATGCGAGCAGCAAAAGTTGCTGCATACAGCACACGCGTCAACGAAACAGCCCGATGGAAACCGTACATTAGAGAAATCCAGTCCATAGAACCTCCCAAAAAACGCGATAAGAGTGAGCCGCCAGAAACTCCTCAAGCAAACTTGACTGCTGATGCTAGAAAAATACTTCTTGATGCCGGCATCAAACATGTTACCCCAAACCAGGAACTCCAAAAAATTATTACTGAAAAAATACGAGAAAACACCCAAAATCTTGCCAAAATCCGCGACACTGAAGAGACAGAGGGTATCGTAAACGAGGTTGGAGCTGGTATTTTAATGCAACGTGAAGCGTTGAGTGCGCTTCGCTCGCTTTTTGAGGCAGAACCTTCTACCTTATCACCAGAAAACGCGGCCAAAATACTTGATCAAGCACGAGAACAAACTATCGCGCAAGCGAACGAAGAGCGCAACACTCGTCTAGCCAAAGAACGAAAAGAAGATGAGCCTTTCCGCAAAGAAGTATCCCAACGACTCAATTCTGAATTAAAAATACTCCTCACTGAATTAGAAGATCAGAAAGCAAAAAAACAGCACTCGCCCACCCAACCCATGAAAACATTCACTCCAAGTCTGTGGGAAAAAATAAAATCCAAACTACCCTCTTTTAAAGAACGGCCTGAAGTCATAACCTACCAGCCGGCGTACGAATCAGTTGATGATCTTGAAAAAGATATTGGTGTTGATGCGCTTAAAACGACTGAGTTCACACCCTTTGAAGAATTGGAGGGAGTGCTCGGATCACGATTAAATCGTATCTCGGATGAAATCGACGAACTGCTCGCGGCCCACAAAAAGCATAATACCCCGATTAGTATTACAAATCTTGAAGACGTGGTAACTCTTGGCGACATCGCTCTCAAAAAACTCATTATTCAGCAAGAATCCATCGCTCGCAGCATAGTCATTATCGAAAACCGTAAAAACCTCGACAAAGTGGTATTTGAACGCCGACAAAAGAAGCGCGGCCGAACAACCAAGTTACTTGTTCTCACAAGTGATTTTAAAGCTCTCAAAACACGCATACTCACCAGAGTTATGGCTACAATCCCACGTGCGTAAAAGCGGAATTTTCTACTCACGTATACCGACTAAAGTTTCTCACTTAAACCATGTTTCATATGCAACCACTCGATAAATTTTCATCGCTAACTAGCTTCGACGAAGCGGCTCACGAACGTCCAAAAACACGACCTGATCTCGCCCCCAGCCTCAAACAAGAACTTGAACAGCGGTTAAAAAACATACAAACCGAAGAAAATAATCTTGACACGCTTTTGGCACAAGCGAATCTTACTGATGTACTTAATTCAGTCAAATCTATACCTGATCTACAGCAGATCATTCTAAAAAGACTAGACTCTGTTGAAGGTGCGATCAGAGATATTATTGGCGAATCAGAGGAGCCAGATCGCTCTCTTGAAGAATTTAGTTCATTTTTTCACGAACAAACTGCGCTAAAAACTATTGACCTTGCCTTGACTGACTTGGGAAAAATGCCTAAAAAACAAGCCCCTGCTATTCCGTCACGTACTCCTTCCAATCCGCAAAATCCCGCATTACTAGAAGCTTTAAAAAATCAAAACAAAGAAATCGTCGCGCAAACTACTCAAAAATTAAACGAAGTGCTCGCCGAATTGCAGTCAGATGAAGAGTGGGAAATTATGCCGGGAGTGCAGAGTTCGAATCTTGAATCCTTACTTGCAGAAGCTGGATTGCAAAAAAAGAATCTTGAACAACCTCTCACCGAGCTTCGAGCAACTTGTCAGGCAGCACTGGCCAAAATTAACACTGAATTACGAAACGACCCTAACCAAAAAACACCTACAAACCTCAACAAAACGGCCAAACTCAGCATTCTTAATGAACTGCTTAGCCGGGCAATCAAGCGACGCACATAACATATAGCCCCTATTTTTAAAAACCATCGCGCAATGCGGTGGTTTTTAGTTCACCCACTTCCAAAACCCTTGCTCGTGTTAGCGAAATTTGGTAGGCTACTGCTGTATTCATTTCTTTCCTATGGCTGAAAAAACCCCAAAAAAAGACGAATCCTCATCATCTTATAGTGCTAAAAACATTACCATCCTTGAAGGCCTCGAGGCCGTGCGCCGCCGCCCTGGCATGTATATCGGCTCTACCGGCCCAGTCGGGTTACACCACCTCATCTGGGAAGTCGTCGACAACTCGATCGACGAAGCTATGGCCGGCCATGCCAACCAAATCACCGTTTCACTTCTCCCCGATCACTACGTAGAAGTTAAAGACAACGGCCGTGGTATCCCGGTTGATATTCATCCCCAAAAAGGCGTCAGCGCGCTCGAAATCGTACTGACCGTCTTGCATGCCGGCGGTAAATTCGGCGATGGTGGCTACAAAATTTCTGGTGGTTTGCACGGTGTGGGTGTCTCCGTCGTTAACGCGCTCTCCACGCACCTCAAAGCTGAAGTGCACCGTGATGGTAAAATCTGGTTCCAAGAATACGAAAAAGGTGTGCCACAGAAAAAAGTAAAGGAAATTGGTACCTGTAAAGATCGCGGCACCACCATCACCTTCCGCCCTGACGAGAGCATTTTTGAAACCATCGATTTTGACTGGAAAACCATTATCGATCATTTGCGCCAACACACCTATCTCACCAAAGGCGTGCACATGATCGTTCGCGATTTGCGTTCCGAAGAGGAAAAGAAAAAAGACAAATCCTCACTCCCAACACCGCATACTACCTATCAATTTTTCTTTGAGGGCGGCGTTGCTTCGTATGTTCGCTATCTCAACCACACGAAAGAAATCAAACACGAAAATATTTTTTACGTTGAAAAAGAATACGAAGGCGTAGCCCTCGAGCTTGCACTGCAGTATAACGATGATTTTGCGGAATCACTCTACGCTTTTACCAACAATATTTACAACCCCGATGGAGGTACTCATGTGGCCGGTTTTCGTACCGCGCTTACGCGCAGCCTCAACACCTACGCGCGCAACAAAAATATTCTCAAAGAAAAAGATGGTAACTTGAGCGGTGACGACGTGCGCGAAGGTTTAACCTGCGTTATTTCAGTCAAAATCCGTGAACCCCAATTCGAAGGCCAAACCAAAGCGAAGCTCGGCAACACCGAAGCCAAGACTGCCGTTGAAACGATCATGAACGAGGCGTTCCTCATCTATCTCGAAGAACACCCGAAAGACGCCGAAGCGATCGTTGGTAAATGTCTACTCGCTGCTCGCGCTCGTGCGGCAGCCAAAATGGCTCGCGACACCGTCCTGCGTAAAGGCGCTCTCGAAGGTTTTACGCTTCCGGGCAAACTCGCTGATTGTTCGAGCAAAGATGCTGAAGAATCAGAGCTCTTCATCGTTGAGGGAGACTCAGCCGGCGGCTCAGCTAAACAAGGTCGTCGTCGTGAAACTCAAGCCATTCTTCCTTTGCGCGGTAAAGTGCTGAACGTGGAGCGTGCTCGCCTCGACAAAATCCTCGCGAATAACGAACTTAAATCACTTATTATTGCGCTTGGCACCAACATTGGCGAAGCGTTCGACATTACCAAACTTCGCTACCACCGTATTGTCATCATGACCGATGCTGATGTGGACGGTTCGCATATCCGCACACTGCTTTTGACGTTCTTCTACCGCTATTTCCCTGATCTTATCAACCAGAATCACATTTTTATTGCCCAACCGCCGCTCTACAGTATCAAACACGGTAAATCAATGAAATACGCCTACAACGACGAAGAAAAAGAACGTATTCTCAAAGATCTTGGCGCTACCAAAGCCGAGAAAAAGAGTAAAAAAGACGAGCCAGTTGATGAAAACGCTGAAGGCGAAGAAGAAGGAGTGGAAACGCTCGTCGTTGGTGGCAGCAAAGTCAATATTCAGCGCTACAAAGGTTTGGGAGAAATGAATCCTGAGCAGCTATGGGAAACCACCATGAACCCCGAAAACCGCCTCATGAAACAGGTCAATGTGCTCGACGCCCAGCAAGCCAACGAAACGTTTGAAATTCTCATGGGTGATGATGTTGAGCAACGCAAAAAATTCATCCAGACCCATGCTAAAAATGTAAGGAATTTGGATATTTAACTACAATCCTATGCCGATAACTATCGGTGTTCATAGTGTTCGTGGTGAACGTAATTTTGACTCTCTGCGAGAGCAGCGAGAAGGCCGCGAACGAGAGAAAATGAATGCGGTTTTTAAAGAACTTCAACAACATGGTGCTCGCCTCACGTGGGAATTTGATGTCTACGGCGGCGAGCAAAGCGCAAAAAATATCGACCATGTCACCGGCTATTTTTCAAGTAGTGAACAACGTGACGCAGCAAAAAAAGCTATTTCAGAACTAAACAAAAATCTGGGTGACGAAGAAAAATTAATATTATCAATAAACAGCGAAGCTGAACAAAGAGACTTCCTGATTAAGAACGAGAGTCAGGATTCCGATGGGGAAAATAATGAGGGTGCATACGCCCTTGAAATTGATTTCCCAAAATCATACGACTACAAAAACTTTCTTGCTTTAGTAAAAAAACAGCCCGAACTCGCTCGGCAATTTCTTACCGATCTCGCCGAAACAATCGCTCAAAATGCGGCTGAGGAACCGCTTGAAAATAATCTCGAAAAAGGTGCGCGGAGGACTTTTAAACGGATACAAAGTGAAGTAGATACTCAAGAAAATTTAATTAAAGACTGGCTTTCAGGAGCCATAAATACGCTTTTCGACACTGCCAATCTTCTTGGCAATATCGATACGGAGACAACCAAAATTCTAGTCGACCAAATTCACGATCAAGCAGATCCAGCCTACCAAGAACTTATCAAAAAAATACAAACACACAGAACCAAAATCGACTACGCCGCTTAAACTAAGCGACGGCTGAATGTCACATTTACTAGAAATAAAAAACCGCATATTCACGACAGGATATGCGGTTTAAAGATTACGAAGGTCGTTTGAACAGAAACCGTGTACCAGCCGGCCAGGTCGTCGCGTCATCACATTCGCCCGACTCTACCTCTCCATCTTCGAGCTGGCAGTACTGATCAACCCCTTTTGCATAGTCGGGGTCACCCAAAACAACGAACGTCGGCAGTACCATCATATCGATGATACCGCAAAATCGATTTTCCCAATCATCCCTATACTGCGCTCGCAGGTCCTGATAGTCTTTCAATACCTGCCGAAGATGGAAAGCCGATGCGTTTTCTAAGCGATGTAAAAGACGCGCGTGATCCACCTGTTCTGGCGTAACATCACACAGCGCGATTACTTCTAACACACCTAAAAAAAGACGCTCTTGCGGATCACTGAATCGTTTGGGCATTACCTCCCCCTTTTCTTTTTTTAGAACAAGAACTGGAGTATTTAGTAACACAATCGCTAAAACGCCGTCAAGAAAAAATAAGCAGGTGTTTATAAAAAACCAGGCTTTCTCTTGACAAAACCGCAAAAATTAGCTATAATTCCTCGTTATTAGTGAGGACATATTTGTCCTATTTTAGGGCTTATCTATGCATATTAACACCAAAACATACCACAAATTAACTTATGCAGTAAGCGGATTTTTAGCGGTAACCAGTTTATTTTTTGCTATCACAACCGTTAAGGCTGACACAACTGGCCCACAAAACCCTTCGGCTCTTACTTCGACACTTACGGGCAGCACCACCATCCGCCTTTCGTGGACACCGGTTGGTACAGCCGATTATTTTTGGATTTACCGTAGCACTTCTGGCGCACCAACCTATTCCGATATCCTCGATATCGTTTCCGGATCAGCAACCTCGTACATCAATAACAATCTGCAGCCCGGCACCACCTATTACTACCGAGTTCGCGCTGTCAAAAGTTGGACAG
>JBPOHP010000115.1:0-3842 GCA_052035445.1 Candidatus Magasanikiibacteriota bacterium | reverse complement strand
TCAAGGTAGTGCGTCTACCAATTTCGCCACCTGGGCATGTTACACACGTATTACCACTTCTTTTTATTCTAAAAAACGCGTACTTGTCTAAAATTTTCTTTCTCTACCAACAATCATCGTAAGTTTGCACGCCGCCATCTTAATTGTCAAACGTGACTCTTTACTAAAACGACCATCAGTTTCAACTTCAAATGACTTTTGGCCAACTACCTTCATTTCTACGAATGGAAATATACTAGCCTCTTCAGTGGTATACCCCCACCACCGCCTCCTTGTCAATGGTTGAAGATAGGCTTCTAGCCTTCCGTCCTGTGGATTAACTGCATGATTGACTGCTCCAAAAACCTTTTTTGGCTGAAAAGGCTTACAGTTACAGATATACATCTCTACCAAATCACCAGCTGAAATCTTGAAACGATCGTCATACACCACCTGAACTTTTGACGGTAAAACATGTAATTGGCCAAGAAAATATCGATTGTTCACTTCTCCCACATCTAAGCGCTCTCGCCTTCTTTTCGATAGAATATTGCACGCCTCTGGGCCAATCGGTATACCTAAAATTTCAGCAATTTCTGTTTTTCCACCAAGCGGTATATACCCAAACGTACACGGTAAATCAGCTGCGGTTGAGACAATATTACCCAGGGTCGTGTCATCACCAACCATGACAATCGTTTTTGCACCTCGTTTCAGTTCATAATCAATTATCGAGCGAACATCATTGTAATTTGTTAATCTCAAAACCTTACCACTCAAACCTAAATCAGTCAGTTGAATTTCAACCGTTTTTAATACTGAAGCAAACCGACTCTGTTTAACGATATTATCGTACAAATACACATACATAATCGCCTGTCAAAGGACATACAATAGCACTAGACACTCATGGATGCGGGCTGAATTTCTTCTGTTTTTTTCTGACTTGAACGAGATGACCGCGATGGTTTTGAATCTACCCCCTCAACACCTGTCATTGAAATTTTTCCATAGAGCACCGCACCAGGCTCAACCGATAAAGTACGTACTTCAATATCTCCAAGCACACGGGCGGTCGAAGATAGCTCTAGCGTTTCACGCACTTTCATATTTCCTCGAACTTCACCAGAAATTTTAGCAGTTCCTGCCTGAACATTAGCGATAATTTTAGCCCCTTGTTCAACGAGGAGTAAGCGTGAGGTGTAAATAGTACCAGTAACCGACCCTTTAACAATAATATCCCCTTCCGAAGAAAAATCACCCTCAACATTCACCGAAGGGCCGACTACGGTTTCTACCGTATCCCCTTCTGGTACAGAACTATACGCCATAGACTCCGCTAGTTCGCTTGTAGCTGGCGCTGCTTTTGGAGTAGAACGCTGAAAAATCATAAGGTAAACGAACAAAAAAATAAATTGACTATATTACTATGGAAGTATAGCACAAAGCTATTTGATCCTCAAAAACATTAGGAAAAGGTTCTACATTTTGTCAGCGGCTGGTTTTAACGGAATCCAAAAACCAAAATCACTCCCTTTACCAAGCCCCTCACTTGTGGCCCACACACGCCCTCCATGAGCTTCAATAAACTTATTACATACATATAATCCCAGACCCGTTCCATTCACATTTATTCCTTCCACGTTTTGTCCGCGGTAAAATTTTTGAAAAAAGTTGACTCGATCTTTTTCTTCAAATCCAAGCCCTTGATCTCGTACATGCACTGCTAAACCATTTTTTTCAGCTATAATTTCTACTGTGATTGTACCATGCTCGCTATACTTAATGGCATTATCCACAAAATTAAAAACTACGTGACGAATTTTTTCTTCATCTATAATTGCCTGAAATTTATCTTTCGGCTTCATCCATTCTATGGAAACACTTTTACCTCTAATTTTATGGCGCAACTCAACAACAACACTATCTACTATTTTTACAAGATCGTCCATGGCAAAAACAAATTTTGTCCTACCTTGTTCAATACGTGTTATATCTAAAAATTCATCCACCAAACTTACCAGGCGCTGATTTGTTTCATCCATATTTGTTAGAGCTTCAACAGTCTTTTTTTCAACTTTTCCGTAGGCTCCTTCTTCTAAAAGTTCGATATACCCATTAAATATTGACAGTGGCGTTCGTAGCTGGTGTGAGGCAATAGATAAAAATTCGTTCTTTTGGCGATCAAGCTCTTCAAGCCGAATATTAGCCGCATGCATATCAGTGTTTGCTTTCTGTAGTGACTCGGTTAAAAGACTTAGTTCTTCGCGCTGCCGGACTTCTTTTTGTACACTTCGAACTAAAAAAGCTCCAATAGCTGCCACTGCACCCGAGAAAAACACTCTAAAAATAATTGCTGAAGGCGAATCAGACAAAAAACCTTCTACTAACAACACCATAACCAGTATTCCCACCAAAACTTGAGTAGCAATGACCTTTATATTAAAAAGATGGTATTTAAAAATTGCGTAAGCGATAAAAACCATCAAAATAACGGAAGAAAGCGGTCCTAAAAAAACCGTTGTTGATGTCTTCAAAAAGAAGACCACCAAAAAACTGACTACTGCCATAAAACTGAATGTCGAAACAATACCAGCCAAAAAAAACTTAAGCTGTTCTTTTTCATGACCGACTGCGTGCTTAAATTTTTTGATTAAAATAATAAAACTTAACAAAAACATTCCTGGAAAATCAATAAAAAATATCACCACTCCCGGACCAAACATGGGCAGTGGTTTACCATCAGGATACTCGATACCTGAAAAAAGAAACGGCGTAGCGGCATTAATAATAGAAATAGACATGAGTGTGAGGAGCGGAAAAAGATATTTTTTTTTCAGCGTTGCTTGTGGAGACGGGAAAGTATGTACCAATAAAACGACAAGTGGCCCTAGTAGTGACGTAACCATCATAACAACCCGAATCCATAGCAGCTGATTCTCTCCTGGGCCGCCAGGCGGATGCAACGAAATATAGTTCGTAATAATGTAGGCGTCTATAACCAAACTTAAGAGAAAGAATACTTGGAGAGTCAAACTTTTTCTATTGGCGTAGAGAACTAAGATGCCCAAATACGTGACAACAAAAAAAGTTGAGACTCCTAAAACTATTTCGATTGTTTTTAAATCAATAAAACCCATATAACAACATACTATACACCCTCACACATACACGAAACACCCTAAATCTTGAGTCAAGAAATTAAGCATGGTACGGTGAGACTGCTTATTTAATTTTTTTATGCATTTTAGTGATTATACCAAACAACCACCACTCAACGCTAACGAAGTAGACGAATTATCCTTGACAGAACGCCTTTGGTATTGGTGCTCTTTTGGACATCGTGCTCCGAGCACTCATAATACGCAACCGTGGTTTTTTGCTATTAATAGCCGCGAACAATCAATTGATATTTTACTTGACCGCAAACAGGTACTCCCCGCGTCAGACCCTTACGGTCGACAAGCAATGCTCAGCGTTGGCGCCGCGCTAGAGAATATTGTTACGGGAGCATCATGTTACGGCTATACAGCAACTGTAACAGAGTACGCTGTAGAATTTTCCAGTGTCACCCCTCTATTATCAACCTCCTCAGCTGCCTTAACGCGGATCGCAACACTCGTTTTTTCTTCAAAAAACTCTAATACTCTCAAATGTACCACTATAACTTCGCTCTATACTCGAAAAACAATCCGTACAGAATACGATCTCAGTCGACCTGTCGATCAGACTACACTGGATGAAATGCAACGGGTTCCTACACCACCCAACACACAGCTCCACTTGATTACTGACAGCGTCTTACGATCGCATATTGCCGAATTACAGGGTCAAGCGGATGCATTTGTTCTTAACTCACCACT
>JBPOHP010000077.1:0-4602 GCA_052035445.1 Candidatus Magasanikiibacteriota bacterium | reverse complement strand
CAGGACAAAAGGGGAGTGGTTTATTGACCGAAGCCGTTCGTCGAGCACCTTTCTCTCTTATTTTACTTGATGAATTAGAAAAAGCCGACAAAGATGTATTGAATATTTTTCTACAAGTCATGGACGATGGTCGTCTGACTGATAGTACGGGCCGTGTCATTGATTTCACTAACACAATCATTATTGCCACTTCGAATGCTGGAACCAGTTTTGTCTCGGATCGGCTTAAGGAAGGATTGTCTACTGACGCTATCAAAGACCGCTTAATTCATGGCGAGCTACGGACATATTTCCGTCCAGAATTTTTGAATCGTTTTGATGGCATTGTTTTGTTTAAGCCGCTGGGTTTTCATGATGTACGACGTATTGCCCGCTTAATGCTTAATCGTGTGACGAAAGATTTGGAAGAAAAAGGGGTAACCTTTATGGTTTTAGATCAGGGATTGGATTATATTGCTCAGGTGGGTTTCGATCCGGAGTTTGGTGCGCGCCCTTTGCGTCGGGCTATCGAAGAACATGTTGAGAATCATTTAGCAGAGCTCGTGCTCAGTAATCAACTCAAACGAGGTAGCAAGGTATTGATGAAAGAAAACGGTATACTTGAGATTGTAAGTTAATATTTTGTGGCACTACATTATTTTGTACCAGGAGGAATCAATCTTGTGGCGATGGTTTTTTTGGCAGCTTTCATATGTGCACTTAGTGCAACGTACGGTGTACGTTTTTTTGCACGTCGATGGGGTGTTGTTGATATGCCTGACCATACACGCAAACGTCATGAGCGCCCTGTTGCCTTGCTTGGTGGTGTGGCACTGTTTCTTTCTTTCTGGTTTGTGGTTGCGTGTTCTTCATTCGTATTTCCCCAATTGGGTAGAGGAAAAGTAACGTTATGGCAGTTGATCAGCGTATTTTTTGCGAGCTGCTGTATTATGATCGTTGGTATTTTTGATGAACGAAACGGGTTAACTCCTCGAAAGCGTTTTATTGCGACGCTTGGAATTGTTTCTATCCCTATTCTTGGTGGGATAGGTCTTGATGGTATAACGAATCCGTTTGGGGGTACTATTGGTCTTGATTGGCCTCGCATAACGTTGCCCTTTGTTGAGACAGTGCTTATGGTCGGGGATGGTGTAGTCTTTGTCTGGCTGCTTGGTATGATGTACACGACAAAACTACTCGACGGCCTCGACGGGTTAGCAACTGGCGTAGCCGGGATCGGTGGTGTGGTGATCGTGCTTTTAACCTTAACTCCTCGTTTTTTTCAGCCCGATGTTGGTCTTTTGGCGAGCGCTTTTACGGGAGTTTGCGGGGGGTTTCTTATATTCAATCGCAAGCCAGCCAGTATTTTTTTAGGAGAGACCGGAAGTCTTTTCTTAGGGTTTATGTTAGGTATTTTGGCTGTCATTTCTGGGGGAAAAATTGCAACTGCGCTTCTTGTTATGGCCGTGCCAATTTTAGATGTATGTCGTGTAATTATAGTACGGCTCCTACGAGGGCAGAGGATTTCCGAAGGAGATCGAGAGCATCTGCATTACCGACTACTTGATCTTGGTTTTTCAGAGCGTTTCGTTGTGCGAACGCTGTATACTGTAGCATTTTTATTTGGTGTCAGTACCCTTTTTTTGCCAAGCACGGGTAAAATTATTGTTCTTTCAGGTTTATTACTTCTGATGATTTTTCTAAGTATTGCACTTTATTACCATCCTTTCTTGGCTAAAAAAATATGACACATGCTGCAATATCACCTCAACGTCCTGCACCTTGGCATCTCGCCGTGTTAGCAACTATGGGAGTCGTTTTTTTGGTATTGCGGTTTTTTTTACCACCTACTTCAGAAAATCCATTGCCAAGCATGGAGCAGCCTCAGGTTGCCCAGATTACCGTTGGTTCAACAACATTTGCAGGACTGATTGCTCATACGGGCGTACTAACCTATCGCGGGTTGAGCGGGCGCAACACACTTGATCCGTATGGGGGTATGCTCTTTGTCTTTCCGACGACTGCCACACGAACATTTGTGATGAGAGACATGCTCTTTCCGCTAGATATTCTATGGATCACTGATGGTACAATTTCAGATGTGCATAAAAATGTACCGGTTGAGCCGTTTGCTACCGAAGATACGCTTATACCCTATACGGGTAAATTGCCGGTTTCTATGGTATTAGAGGTAGTTTCGGGTACCTTTGATCGGTTGGGATGGCGGGTTGGGGATAGTGTTCGGGTTCAGTATTGACAAAAGCACTTGGTTCCTGTTATATACCGTCCATTGATGGATCTTGAGTTTTTTAATGCTTTCAACGTAAATTAATTATTATGCTCGCTGTTATTGCCTCGGGTGGAAAACAACACCTTATAAAAACTGGAGAAGTCGTGAAGCTAGAAAAGTTAGAAGGAATCGCTGGTGACAAAGTAGTTTTTGATAAAGTTTTACTTACTGCTGACGAAGATGGTAGTAATATTAAAGTTGGTACGCCTTACGTAGCGGGAGTGACTATCAGTGCTACTGTTGAAAAACAGGGTAAACATCGCACTGTTCGCGTAGAAAAATTCAAGAACAAAACTCGTTACCATAAAGTACATGGCCAACGCCAGCGCTTTACCGAGGTAAAGATTGGCTAGTGTCTCATTATCTTTATTGAATCTTAAAAACCACTGCTCGAGACGAGAAGTGGTTTTTAGATACATGTATTGACCAAAATTTTGGTATCGTGTATACTCTGTGCGGAGGTGAACCATGAGAAATAATAGTGCTAAAAAAATGTTCTTGAGTATGTTGACGCTTCAGCTGACCCTTACTATGGGCGGTTGTTCTTGGAAGGATTCCATTTTTGAGGGTCCAGTAAAGAAATGTCGCGAATCGTGTGTAATCTCGAATACTATCGGTTCGCCTGCGAATGGGTGTGTGATTGCTTGTCAAGCTGGCCAGGGAAAACGCTAATTCAAAGCGCCTAGCCCGTCCTTATACCTACACGCGGTCAATCCAGTGCTTATCTACCTCAACCTCGAGTTCTAGGTAGACTTTTTTATTTAGAGCAACTTCAAGCTCTTTGCGAGCGGCGATGCCGATTTCTTTGATGGCGCGGCCACCCTCGCCGATGATCATTTTTTTATAGCGTTTGTCGTAGGTCAGAACACGGGCCTGGATAACAAACACATCGTCTTTCTCTTCAATGTTGTCGATTTCTACCGCAATGGTATAGGGTACTTCTTTACGGAGTGCCAGGAAGATTTTTTCACGGATTACTTCAGAAATCCAGGTTTCTTTTTCGATGTTGGTAAGTTGGCCGGGTGGGTAGAGCGGTTCGCCGGTTGGAGCGAGCTCGAATAATTTGGCGACGAGCGGCTGGACATGGCGGTTTTCAAGGGCCGACAGCTCAAAGGTTGCGGCAAAATCATCGGCCAGAGCGCGATAATCATCAAGAAACTCTTTTTCTTTAGTGGGGAGATCGCTTTTGTTGATTACCATGATTTTGGGGATGGTAAGGGGGCGAATAAGCGATAATACGTAACGTTCTTCGGCTCCGAGCGATTTGCTGGGATCACAGACGTACACCAAAATGTCGATATCTTGCATGGCTTCGTGGACGCGTTTTAAGAGGTCGCCCGACAAGATACTGTGATGCTCTTTAAAAACACCGGGAGTATCAACGAGTACAATTTGACCTTCGCTACCGTTAAGCACGCCATGGATAATGGAGCGGGTCGTTTGCGGTTTATCGGTTACCGCGGCGATTTTGGTGCCGATAATCGTGTTTAAAAGCGTTGATTTGCCTACATTGGAACGCCCGATAAGCGTGGCAATAGCTGATTTTTTGAGTTCTTCAGGCATAGAGAGGTTAGATGAAAGCATACTATATCATTTAGCGCAAAAGAACAAGAAAAATTGTTTTTAAGCTAAAAAATCCACCAGAATGGTAGATTTACAGAATGTTATGCTGGAGGTGTTTTACAGCCATCGGAACCCAGATCGACAGGTTGTCGGGCGTCTCCAGATCATGATCGTCGCTCAGTACCAGTTGGTTTCGAAACGCGCGGGTGGTGCTTTCGATCGGCACTGTTTGGTCGAACAACCCTAGCACAATCAGGTGGGGTACCGGATCAATGCCCAATTTTTCTCTCGGCTCGGCGAGGTGGTGGGTCTCGTCAGAAAAATCACGGAATATACAGTCTTCGGCGTAGCGTGGAAGGGTTGAATATGCCTGTTGCAAAAACTGACGTTCGCGGATACTGTCCCAATCGTAGCGGTAGTCTTCGTAAGGGGTAGTAATTTTTTTGCCCCGATACTGCCAATAACGAAGTAGGTCACGCTGGTTAAGGGCAGGAGAGAGCATCACGACATTGCCGCGGTGACTGCGTCGTTCGCGCTGCATCTTGGCGTAGAGATGGCTCGTGATCAGGCACGAGCCGAGGCTGTGACCAACATAGTTGGTGATGTTCCAGCCGCGGTGGTGGCGCAGGTGTTCTTCGGCAGTTTCAATCCGACTGAGCAGGTCTTTGAAGGTGAGGTGTGGCTGCGCATCGTCCAGGTTGAGATCGATTCCAACTGTTGCAATGCGCCGCTCGGCCAATGCTTCGGCCAACACGCGGAATTTTGCCTCA
>JBPOHP010000179.1:0-8767 GCA_052035445.1 Candidatus Magasanikiibacteriota bacterium | reverse complement strand
GGTTGCCGCCCACCAAAGCGTCGACGCGTCTAGTATTAATAACCACCATGCTCTAAATATTTTCATGTATGGCTCGAGATTTAAGACCAAAACACAAACTTTGTCGGTTATATGGTGAGAAATTGTGCGATTCACCAAAATGCCCTATTACCCGACGTAACTATCCAGCTGGTCAGCATGGCGCTAACCGTAAACATGCAAAACTTTCTGGATACGGCAAACAGTTGCGTGAAAAACAAAAAGCAAAACGATTATACGGTCTCTTGGAGCGTCAATTTTCAAATTACGTAGATGAGGCTTCCAAAAAAACTGGCGACACCGGCATGTTCTTGATTACTTATCTTGAGTCTCGGTTAGATAATGTGGTTTATCGTGGTGGTATAAGCTCAAGCCGAGCTGCAGCCCGTCAAATTGTGACGCACGGTCATGTCACGGTTAATGGCAAAAAACTCGATATTCCATCATATCGTGTTAAAGTTGGTGATGTTGTGGCAATAAAAGACAGTACTAAGAAAAGCAAACTCTTTGAGTCAGTTGCTGAAAAAATGGGCAAAATTGAGTTACCCTCATGGTTAAGTGCAGATCAAAAAAACTTATCGGTAAAAATGCTCAACACACCTACTCTTGAGAACCCACAGTTTAACGCCAAATCGATTATTGAGTTTTACTCACGTTAGTTCTTTCTTTATCATTAACCATTCCCACATTATGGAAAAATTTCTTTTACCTTCCAAAGTGGAGTTCCAAGATGGAGCAGTGCCTCATTCTGGTACGGTGGTGATTATGCCTTGTTATCACGGTTACGGAACAACGCTCGGTAATGCGTTTCGACGCGTACTTCTATCATCTCTTCCTGGCGCGGCTGTTGAGCATTTTAAGATCAAAGGTGCTCAGCATGAATTTAGTACAGTAGATGGTGTTAAAGAAGATGTTCTGCAAATCATGCTGAATCTTAAGCAATTGGTAGTCCGTGTTTTTGCAGATGATCCGGTGACGCTTACTCTTAAGAAAAAAGGCCCAGGCCCTGTAACCGCGGCAGATATCGAAAAGAATTCCAGTGTCGAAATTGTCAATCCAGAGCTTGTTATCGGCAACCTTACCGGAAAAAAAGATATTGACATGGAAATTGTTGTAGGCAAAGGACGTGGCTTTAAGCCAGTTGAGGAAAAAGATAAGAAAAATTATGATTTAGGCACTATCGTTGTTGATTCCGTCTATACTCCGGTGCGTGATGTTGGTTATAAAGTCGAGTATACCCGTGTCGGTGATATTACCAACTATGAGCGTTTGAGTATCTCCATTGAAACAAATGGCACTATCACCCCTCAAGAAGCGATGCGTCAGAGTACAGAAATTCTCATGAATCATTTTTCAATCATCCTTGAAGCGGGAAATAGTGCTTCAACTCAGGATGGACGAAAGGAAGTTTCTGAAGAACCTCTAATTGAGTCTACCGAAGAGGTGAGCGAATCGGCTGAAGAAATTGAGGTTAGTGATAAAAAATCTAAAAAAACTAAAAAGAAGTAACTTGCTATGAGACATCAAAAAAAGAAAGTCACACTTGATCGGGCTCGCGCTCCACGCATGGCATTGCTCCGCAACCTTGCTGAAAGCCTTGTCCTCAATGAACGCATTACAACAACCAAAGCAAAAGCGCGCGCCGCACGTTCTTTGGTAGAACGTTTGGTTACAAAAGCTAAAGTAAATTCTTTGACCGCACGCCGTGATTTAATGGGAACGCTTTACACTAAAAAAGCTGTTGATAAACTCTTGTCAGATCTCGGTCCACGTTATTTGGAGCGAAAAGGCGGTTATACTCGCATCATCACCCTTAAAAATCGTGTTGGTGATGGTGCTGAAGTAGCGCTTGTCGAATTTGTATAGTTACTTATTGAATACCTGCAGGTATGTCGCATAAACGAAAAACACATGAGATTGATGCTGCCGGTGCTGCACCGGGTAGAATAGCTACCGTCGCCGCCTCGCTTCTCATCGGAAAACACAAAGCAACTTTTACCCCACATATTGATGGTGGAGATAAAGTAGTAATCAAAAATGCGGAAAAAATTGTATTTACAGGCAAAAAATTAGCTCAGAAAGAATACAAGCACCACAGTATGCACCCGGGTGGTTTAAAAGCAGTTAAAGCTAAAAAAGTTGTTGCAGAAGATCCTTCTGAGGCGATTCGTCATGCTGTTTCAAAAATGCTACCTCGTAACAAGCATCGCGATGCTCGACTTAAAAGACTCTCTTTTATTTAAAAGCTCTTGTACGCTATGACAAAAATTGTTAAACAAACTGACGCAACCAGAGCCTTAGGTCGTCGAAAGGCTGCTTCAGCGCGTGTCCGTATTGATCGTGGAACTGGCAAAGTTACTGTTAATGGTAAGCCTTTGCAAGAATATTTTAAACATTTTATTGATCAAGAAAATGTTTTGTCAGCTCTTAAGGCGGTTGGCAAGGAAAAGGATTTAGATATTTCAGCCAAAGTTCAAGGTGGTGGTATGAAAGGTCAGGTTGTTGCTGTCCGTCATGGTATAGCACGGGCATTGGTTATGTGGAATGAAGATTTTAAAAAAGCCCTTAAAACTATTGGTTACCTCACTCGGGATCCACGCGTGAAAGAACGCAAGAAACCAGGTCTTAAAAAAGCTCGTCGTGCACCACAGTGGTCGAAGCGTTAAAATTTTTCTCTGGTGGAAAAGGATTTTCAAAAATTGCCGTCCTACGATTGGCAATTTTTGTTTAACTGCATGTTTATAACGCTACATGCTGGACAAAAAAATGCCTAGCGGTTGCTAGGCATTTTTTTACTTAAGTTTTTGGAAACTTTGTACGACCTGGTTATAGAAAGGCCATTCATCAACTGCTTCGTTTTGTCCAAAACGAACGTTTCCAGTACCTTCAAAGTAAATTTGCATTACTTCAGGCTTGTTGAGAGGGTTGGGGGAAGGAAAAATAGTGAAATAGGCCTCGTCTTTGTTTCGTTCTTGGCCAACGGCGAACCCGGGTGGGTACTTAATACTAAATCCTCCACCAGCTGGTGATCGGTAGGTATAGGTCTTCCATTCTGTGTACGAAGACGTTGGGGTGGTGGCAGCTGGAGTAGGTACGACTGTTGTTTCAGGTTCTGGTAGTGATGGAGTAGGAGTAGAAGGATCGGGAATAATCGATTGAGGACTTTGCTCATCAGGAAAAGCTGCAGACGCTGGTCGGTTTTGTGTGTAAAAATAGTAGCCCGTACCAAGAGCTATCGCAGCTAGAAGTGCGATAATCGCTAAAATTAAGATGCCTGACGAGGTGTTTTCTTCTGAACTATTTTTTTGGGTTTGTGCGGGCATATAGGAGAGATAGTTGAGTATATAGTCATTGTAGCAGCGCTATTCTAAAATGTAAATCAGGTAGTTACTCAAATTCAACACGGTTATTTTTGGCTATTTTTTGATAAAAAAAGGCTGATGGACGAGGAGTGCGCTTATGATTTGTGTAATCAACTTCAACAAGGCCAAAGCGCGGATAAAAGCCTTTGTCCCACTCAAAATTATCAATGAGCGACCAGTGAAGATATCCGCGAACGTCAGCGCCCTCTGTTATTGATCGGTGAACGTGCCGGAGGATCTCATTGATAAACCAGGCGCGGTGACGATCGTGTTCGTCGGCGAGTCCGTTTTCGGTAATGTAGATGGGTTTGTGGTAGCGTTTTAAATCGTTTAAAGCGTGATAAATGCCTTCGGGATGCAATTCCCAGCCTAAATCCGATACCAGCTTGTTTTCATTTCTGATAAACCCCCAGTCGATGCGATTATGGAAGTAGTAATTGAGACCGATAAAATCTTGGTACTTGTGTATCCGATTCAGAAAGTAAAAATTCCAGGCTTGGTCATAGACTTTTTTTGCCAGATGATTGAGCGGATTTCTTCCGTTTGGTTCGAAGTAAATATTATTTTTGGCAATTCCAATCTGTGCTGCCGGATCGATTTTTTTGAGAGAGGTGTAGGCACGTTTATGGGCCGAAATAAGTCGGTGAAAAACACGTAAAAAAGAAGACATGCTTTTCTTTTGTGGTGGCCAGACGCCGGTAAGATAGCTGTTGGCGGCGTAGATTTCTGGTTCGTTAAGGGTAATCCACAACGTCACCTCGTCTTTCAGGTGACGGACGACCTGTTCTACGTAACGCGCGAATAATTTGGGGGTTTCTGCCCCGAGCCAGCCGCCCTGATCGCGTAACCAGCGGGGGATAGTCCAGTGCCAGAGGGTAACAAGCGGTTCGATACCGAGACTTTTGATATGGCGAATCATTGCGCGGTAATGATTGAGGGCGTGTTCATCAAATATTCCTGGTTCTGGCTCAATGCGCGACCATTCAAGAGAGAGTCGAGTGGCATTATGGCCGAGTTCTTTGGCGAGTTTGTAGTCTTCGTGGTGGAGATGAAAGTGATCGGCGGCGGTGTGAGAAATAAAATTATCCCGTCCATATTTTTCGAGATGGCCGGTTTTTTTGAGGTGCGCGAGGCGTTGGGGTGATGTTTCCCAGTCTGTCCAATCGTTGGTGTTATGGCCTTCGACTTGATGAGATGAGGTGGAAGCTCCCCAGAGAAAATTTTTAGGAAATTCGTGATGAGTGTTGGTCATAGTACTCGTAGTGTAGCAAGGTCGGATAAAAAGAAAAACCCGCCCAGCAAAAACGACTGAGCGGGACAACGGATTACGCTCGCGACGGGTAGGGGGCCACGAGTAGGTTTTTTGGTTTGTACGCGAGATCAGCCGTATAGCCATCATCGCGCACGATGTCAAAGCGGACGTTTTTGCTAAGAACACGAGCTGCAACCGTGAGGAGGGTGTTCGTTGCAAGTTGGTTGCCGGGACACGTGCGCCGACCACGGCTAAAAGCGCGGGTTTTTACCGCTGAATCAGGGCAGCCGTGGTTGAGGCGTTCAGCTCGGTTAATGAGGAGAAGTGGAACATAGAGTAGTGCGCCCTGCTTGAAATCAACCGGAGTCCCCTCAAGATCGATGGTTACGTCTTGATAGGGGGATCGAAAGACCGATATGATCGGTGAGCTTTCCATCAATATGCCTGTCACCAACCTTCCCAAGTTGGGATAGTTGGACCGATTGATTTCGCATCCCGGTGGTAATTCTGATAACGCTTTGGCTTCAGCGATTAGATCTTTGTTGGCGTATACCTGCTCTTTATGTGTCGCGAGATACCGAACTATCCAGGCGATAGCAGCGGCGGTTGTCTCGTGTCCGGCGACAAGAAGCTGGATCACACAGCTAAAGAACATTTCGCTGTCGATCTCTTTTTCTTCACGGGCTTTGTGCAGAATGCCGAGTGCGGTGATGAATCGATCTTCGGGCGGCGGAGCATCCATAAGTTCGTGTACGAGCTTGTGCGTCCGCTTGGTCATGGATCGTGCTTTCAGCCGGTGCCAGGGCGACAGAAGAAGGAAGGGGTTGTTCATGAGCTCGAAGGTGGTCCGCACCATCCCCTCCAGATCATGTCGACATTCGTTGATCTGCAAAGATGAAAGTTGTGCGCCGATAATGGCTTTGCAGGCAATGTTCATGGTCAGATCTTCAGCGCGCGCCAGGATATCAATCGTGTGTCCATGACCAGCTGCTTGAACGATGTGGCCTATGAATTGGTCGATTTCATTTCGCACAAGCTTTGCCTTGGGTCCACGCAGCACTTCATCGTGTGCAAACAGTGGTCGCAGAAGCGTATTGATGTTTTTCCACTGTTCACCATCACTGGTGAAGGGACCTTTTTTGCCAAACTTTTGCCCGAGCACATCCATGAGAAGCGTGGCTGGACCAAAATCTGACGACGTGAGCACCTTGTCGGCTAACGCCGTACTTTGTACGACGAGAGCGTTAAGGGATCCGACCCTGGCAAGAGGTATGACTGCTTCTCCAGGGTTTTTTCGTTGCAGTTTTTTTAGAAGAGCGACCGGGTCGCGTGTGAGGTCGCGGATATTGCGAAAGCTCTGCACAAACGATAACCTTTGAAGGCTTCCCGTAGCATTCGTGGTTTGCAATGTGGTCGTCATCGTGGTATTCCCCAGTCAGAAAAGCTGTTAATCAAGGCTGGTGAAGATAACGATTCTGACATTAGCAAGTGTTAGGCCTATAGTCAAGAATTTGATGGCAAAAATAGGGTGTTGCAACTGATAAAAATGTAGTATAGTGAAAGTGATTTCTACTGGTTTTTTGCTATGAATAAGCCAAAAATTATCAAACAAATCATTAACATTGCAGCAGTGCCGCATGTGGTGTACGAGCTGCTGATGAACAGCATATTGCACGCGGCGTTCACCGGCGAATCAGCGCGGATCAGTCGGCGAATTGGCGGGTTGTTTAGTGCCTATAATGGTTATTGTAGTGGCAAAACGATTGAGCTTATTCCGGATCAGAAAATCGTTCAGTTATGGCGAGCGTCAGATTGGCCGGCCGATGTCTATTCTACCGTCGTATATGAGTTTATGCCGACGGCCAAAGGGACACGACTCGTAGTTACTCAGTCAGGTGTTCCGCAGGAGTTTGTGGCAAGCATTGCCGAAGGTTGGAAAGAGTTTTACTGGGATAAGATTAAATCATATATAGATCGTCGTTAAATTGGTATGCCTGATCAAACTATTAATTGTCCAAAATGCAGTGCGGAAATTGCTTTGACCGAAACGTTGTCGCTTCAGATCAAAGATCAACTTCGTGCAGAATTTGAAACAAAACAAAAACAACAACTTGAAAAAATGATGGCCAACGAAAAAATACTGCAGACCGAGCGTCTCAAACTGAATCAAGAACGCGAATCACTACAAAAAAGCGTTGAAGAAAAAGTAAAAGCTGAAAAAGAAAAAATGTGGGTGGTTGCCCAAGAGAAGGCGCAAGAAAAATTTGGGCTCGAGCTTAAAGATTTGAAGCAACAAAAAGAAGAACGTGAGGCGCTCTTAAAGGAGGCGCAAAAACATGAGCTTGAACTACGCGCCAAAACCCGCGAGCTCGAAGAAAAAACAAAAAATGCTGAACTCGAAATTGCCCGCAGGCTCGATGATGAACGGCGTAAGATTGAAGAGAAATTTAAAACCGAGCAGTCGCAGCAGATCGATGAGCGCATGCGCTTGATACAAGAAGATTTTCGCAAACGTGAGCTTGAAAAAGACAAGCAGATGGAACAGATGAAAAAAGCGCTCGACGATGCACAGCGAAAATCAGAGCAAGGATCGATGCAGATTCAAGGTGAAGTCCAAGAAGCAGATTTAAAACAGCTGCTCGCGAGCACCTTTCCCGCTGATCGGGTGGAAGATGTGCCGACCGGTATAAATGGGGCTGATTTGATTCAGACGGTTAATACCAATTTTGGACAAAAAGCCGGGGTTGTTCTCTGGGAATCCAAAAATACCAAGCAGTGGAGTGATGACTGGGTCAAGAAACTCAAAAGCGATCAAGCGCTTGCAGCGGCTGATATCTCGGTGCTCGTGACCAAAGCATTGCCAAACGGGGTTAAACAATTTGGGTGTATTGATGGGGTGTGGGTGCTTGAATACAATATGGTGCTGCCGGTAACGAGCATGCTCCGCGTGCATTTGTTGCAGCTCCTGCAGACCAAAACATCGCTCATCGGTCGCGAGGAGAAAAAAGATTATTTGTACGAGTATCTTTCGAGCGCTCAGTTTCGTAATCGTATTGAAAACATTGTGCTCGGGTTTAAGAGTTTGAAAGAAGACTTAGAAACAGAAAAACGTTCGATGCAACGAATCTGGAGTAAACGCGAAAAAGAGATTGAGCGGATCGTGCTGAGCACCACGAATTTTTATGGTGATGTGCAGGGGATTATTGGGGCAAGTCTGCAGAGCGTACCAGCACTTGAGCTTGATGCAGCTGGGGCTGATCATCTGTTGGGTGAATCAACATCATCTCACACGCAAAGTTCTTTAGTCTAATGTGTTTTTCTATGTCACGATTTCAGTTGGAACGTCACCCGGGTGGACCAATATTCGCTGCTGGCCCAGAGTACTCGTGGGAACGTGAGGGGGTCTTTAATCCAGGGGTTGCCTGGGTTAAAGATGAAGTCGTTATGCTCTATCGCGCGGTCGGTGAGCGCGAGTCATATACGTCGTATTTTGGTTTGGCCACCAGTCGCGACGGAATCCATTTTACGCGGCAATCAGTAGTGCCGGTGTTTGGGCCGTCACTACCGTATGATCAGTGGGCGACCGAAGATCCGCGAATTACGCTTCTTGATGGGCAGATCTATGTGACGTATGTCGCCGTGCCGGATCGTATTATGGATCATGGTCAGGGTATTAAACGCGATCTGCCGCTTGAGACGAGTGGTGCGCTCCTAACCACAAGCGATTTTAGGAATTACGAACGTCTTGGGGTTATTTCGCCGCCCGGATCTGACAACAAAGACGTGGTGTTGTTTCCCGAAAAAATTGGTGGGCGCTATATGATGCTCCACCGGCCGAATCGCTGGTCTAAAGAATGGTTGGCAACACCGTTTGCCAAGAAGACTCAGACACCGCTTCCCTGCACGCCTGAGGAGTTGCCTGCACATCCAGGTATTTGGCTGGCGCAATCTGATGATTTAAAAACCTGGACAAGACACCAGCTCGTATTGTGGCCCTCGCACCAAGAAGATGCCAAAATTGGTCCCGGCCTGCCGCCGATTAAAACCAGTGCTGGGTGGTTGGTTATCTATCATCATGTAGAAATACTGGAGGGAAAGTTTATTTATTCGGCACGCGCGGCGCTCCTTGATCTTG
>JBPOHP010000192.1:0-13416 GCA_052035445.1 Candidatus Magasanikiibacteriota bacterium | reverse complement strand
AAGATGTTGAACTTCCGGTTGCTCGTCACCTACGCCAAGAAACTACCTACCATGTTCTCATGGGTTTCTCGCTCGCATCCGTGCCCGGAGCGATGATAGGCACACTTGGTGACGGCACCGGACTTATGACCGCATGTATCGCGTGGATCGTCTGGACATTTCCGCTCACCGCACTTCTTCTATCTCGAGAGGCCAACCAGTTCATTAAAGAATCGACCACCGAACAACACGTGCTTCGCTCATGAATAACACGGGTCAGCACTCCTAACAACAGGGTATAACCATGAAACAGCACACATCAGACCGACCGAGTTGGCTGGCTATTTGCATCGCCTGCCTCATCATTACCACCGCCTTGGCTCTCTTGTTGCTTCCCCCAACTGCGATGATAGCAGAACTAACCAGATCACCCTTTCCGACCGAAAAATACATCACCTATTGGAGCGGATTCGCCATAGCAACCATCCCGACCACGTACGCAATCGAAAGCCTAAAACGTCGCCGCCAGAGCACAGCATCTTCTCTCAAAAAAGAGAGCTGACCATATGAACAGAGTACCTGTTCATATTTTTTTATAAATCCATCCGAAATTCTTTCCCATAATCGACAAAACCCAATTTTGTGTACCAAGCATGAACTTCAGGGCGCGCATAACGGCTGGTTGCGAACAACTTATAGCAACCGCGTTTCTTCGCTTCGGCAATCACTAATTGTACCAACTCCGTTCCGACACCTTTACCCCGTGACGTTTCAGCTACAAAAACATCTTCCATAAACCCAGCATTCGCATCATGTTCATCATTTTTAATCAGATACAAAAAAGCATGGCCAATTTCCTGACCACTATCACTCATTGAGAAGCGGACACCTTCTGCTGCAAACGTGGTAGACGAGTATTTCATAAACTAAATGTTACTACATGATACCGAGGAGCTCTCGGATGGTTTCGCTCAATTTTTTCCAACTATACCCGCCGCGACTCTCTTCAAAATCAACACCGCGTACGAGCATCCCCTCTATTTCTTTTACATCATGTTCGATCGGTGCCCATTCGTTACGTGCATATATTTCCAACAGCTCCCCCGAGACAATCGCATTATTATACAAAACCATATCAACCGGTCGTGGCAAATACGCCTGCATTTCTTGCACGATACCGCTGAGCGTGATGGGTGAAGGTTCGCCGTGACGATGTTTGCTACGAGCAACCACTTGAATAAATTCTGCTTTTGAGTCGCTGAGCGCCCGCCAGACACCGCCCGGCAACAAAGTTGCAATTACGCTCGTGTACAAATCACCGGGGCCAAAAAAAATAAAATCCGCCTCACGTATCGCCTTGAGTGCTGGTTCATACGCCTCGCTCTCCGGCTCGATCCACAGTCTTTTTACCATCAAATCTCGAGAAAAATTTGGCTTATCAAGATCACACTCACGGGTCGTAAAAGTTCCGTCAGACAACTCAGCGCATAGATGCGTGTGGGTAGTGGTAATCGGTAAAACTCTACCAACTGTTTTAAATGCTTCTTCCAGCACCGAGAGCGCGGTCACGATACCCCCGCTTTGTTGCAAAAACGTCAACAAAATATTTCCCAAATTCGGAGCATTTTTTGGCTCATCGGTTAAATTTCCGAGTACCGGAAATCGTTTGGTATACAACATTTCTTTAAGCGCATCACTATCATAGGTCGAAAGAGCGATAAGCGCGCGGAGTACATCGCCCGGGGGTAAAACACCAAATTTTTTGCGCAAATATCCCGACGATCCGCCTGAATCACTCATCGCAATAATACCGATGATCGAAAGATGTTCAGCAAAAGGTTTAAGGGCGCGCAACATAAAAGAAGCGCCATTACCACCCCCGAGTACGACGATTGATTTTCTTTCAAATGGTTCCATACTAATTCCCTCCCACACGTAAATAGGTTAACAATTTATCATCCTCAAGGGATTCTACCACCAAGTCAGCTTGAGAAAAATCTCCCATGGCATTTCGCTCAGGCACGGCAACACAAGACATGCCGGCAGCTTTAGCGGCTATTATTCCGTTTTCAGAATCTTCAACAACCAAACAATCTGACGGATTAACGTTGAGCTGTTGTGCGGTATAGAGAAATATTGCTGGATCAGGCTTGCCTTGATGGTTAACGTGTTCGCTTGAGATAAGATGATCAAATAATGTACGCCACTCAAGACGATCAACCACTAGTTCAATGCGTTGCAGCGCAGAGCCTGAAGCAATCGCCTGCCCACCAAATATCTTTCGTGTTGCCTTGAGCATGTTAGTTGCACCTTGCAGCGCCATAGCCTTCGTGCGGTAAATTTCATCGGTCATCTGTAACAGTTCTGCCCGCGCATCAGCAACCTCCTCTTTCCAACCATAGACTTTTTTCAAATGCGCCAAACTTTCCCATGAGCTTCTCCCCATCATATACCTACGCAATTCAGGAGTTTGTTCTAACCCACGTTTTGCAAAAAACAGCCTACCCGCCTCTTCCCAATGACGCTCACTGTCGATGAGTGTGCCGTCGAGATCGTAAATGATTGCTACAAAATCACCCATACACCCTAATTTCTAATATCAAATATCTAATTCCCACCTACTCCACCGTCACACTCTTCGCCAAATTCCGCGGGCGATCAACATCTCGTTTCAGCGTGACGGCCATATGGTACGCATACAACTGGAATACAAGCGTGGTTAAGAGCGGCTCAAACAATTCCATCGTTGGTGGGATAGAGATAACATCTTCTGCGAGCTGTGCCGCATCCTCATCGCCCTCGGTCGCAACGAGTATAACGGGCGCGTGCCGGGCGCGTACTTCTTCGATACTACTTCTCATTTTTTCGTAGAGCTGATTTTTGGTCATGATGGCGATCACCGGAAATTCTTTTGATAGAAGAGCGATCGGACCATGTTTCATCTCACCGGCTGGATACCCTTCGGCATGAATGTACGAAATTTCTTTGAGCTTGAGCGCACCTTCGAGTGCAACCGGATACTGTGTACCCCGACCGAGGAACAAGCAATTTTTATACCCCTGATATTTTTCGGCTACGGCGCGGATACGATCGCTTTGTGCCAACACGGCTTTCATTTTTTCTGGTAATTCAAGAAGTGCTGCTACCAAGCGCTGCCCGGTCGCCACACTCGTACGGCGCTGACGGCCAAACTGCAACGCGTACAGCATAAGTACGGTTGCCATGTTGGTGTAGGCTTTCGTAGAAGCAACTGCCAGTTCTGGGCCAGCGTGAATATACGTTCCCCCATCAGTTTCGCGAGCGATCGTCGAACCAACCACATTCACCACCCCGCGCACAAACGCGCCTTTGCGTTTGGCTTCACGTAGTGCAGCGAGCGTATCAGCTGTTTCGCCAGATTGCGAGAGTGCAAACACGAGCGTATTTTCATCGAGGATTGTATCGCGATAACGATATTCGCTGGCAATTTCCACGTCAGTCGGGATGCCTGCCAGCCGTTCAAACGCATATTTACCAATCATTCCTGCATAAAGCGACGTACCACACCCCAAGAGCACAATCCGGTTCACCCGCCGCATTTCTTCGATCGTCATGTTGATACCGCCGAGGTGTGCATTACCCTGATCAACATCAAGTCGCCCGCGATACGCATCCTGAATCACGGTCGGCTGATCAAAAATTTCTTTGAGCATGAAATGTGGGTAGCCCTGCTTCTCAGCCTGCGCTTCATTCCAATCAATATGCTCAGCATATTTATTGATTATCTGATTGTCGAGGGTAAATAATTCCAGCCCGGTTGAACGGATTTCAGCCAAATCACCGTCATCTAAAAATATCACTTGTTTGGTATAGGGCAAGAGCGGCGAGGTGTCAGATGCAATAAAATATTCGCCTTCGCCAACACCGATGGCAAGCGGGCTGCCGAGGCGAGCAGCCACAAAAACTCCTGGCTCATTCTTATGCATTACCACCAGCCCGTACGTTCCTCGTACATGACGCAGCGCCTCTTGCACGGCCGCGCGAAGATTCCCCGTGTAAAAATGTTCGATCAGGTGCGCCAAAATTTCGGTATCAGTTTCTGAACGAAGCGTGTGATGTTTTAAAAATGTTTCTTTGAGCTCACGGTAATTTTCGATAATTCCGTTATGCACGAGAACTACGTTTTCCGAACAATCAGTATGCGGATGAGCGTTAGGCTCGGTGACACCACCGTGCGTTGCCCAGCGCGTATGCGCCAAACCCCACGAACCAGGAATCGATTCTTTAGCGACACGCTCTGATAGATTATCGATCTTGCCAATTGATTTAGCAATCCGAAACCGCTCACCATCATGAATCGCCACCCCCGCACTGTCATAGCCGCGATATTCCAAACGACGCAGACCTTTAATGAGAATGGGTAATGCTTCTTTTTGACCAACGTAGGCGATGATACCGCACATATGATTTTTTTTAATGTCATTGCGAGGAGGAGCTCAAGCGACGACGAAGCAATCTCGTTGGCCTACCTTGTACTCTGCCAACAAACACAAAGATAATCCAATGAGATTGCTTCGCCCGATTGTGACTCGCCTCGCTGTAGCCGGGCGAAGCGGGTCGGGACTCGCAATGACAAATACAAAATTAAATAGTAGTTTTTCTCTTCTTCGCCTCTTCCAACTCCTCCGGCGTATTCACCCCAAACCATTCATCCGGATCATCAAGCTTTACCACCCCATGCGGCAAGCCACTGTCTCGTGCCATGGTAAACGCGGTCGGCAGTCCATACTCACCGAGCTTTTCCATTTTCGGCATCGTTGGAAAAATCTGCTGATACCACGCGCGGTGCAACATAAAGGTGCCGGTACTAATTTCTTTAATCTTTTTTTGTTCATCGGTCAGCAACTCTTTTTCAATAATCTCAACCCGACCATCGGTGTGACGAACGATACGACCAAGAGATCGCGGATCACTCATCTCCGAAGAAAGTAACGTAAGATGGCGCACGGCTTTAACATGATCATTGATAAATGTGGCGAGTGTCGTAGGAGTATAAAACGCACTATCATCCCCACCCATCACCACCACATGCTCCACATGTTCGGGCAATTCTTTCATACCCGTATAGGCAGCGTGGCCAGTGCCAAGTTGTTCAGCCTGATGAGCGAACGTTACCCGACCACCAAAATGATCCATAACTTTTTCTTTCTGGAACCCAACCACGAGCACAATCTGCGCCGGAGAAAAACCCATTTTTTCGAGTGTCTCGACCGTATAATCAACCATCGGCCGACCGTTCAGTTCAAGCATTACTTTAGGCCGATCGGTACAACCAAGGCGTGTACCCTTACCGGCAGCCAACACCACTGCCCCTACGTTTTGCGGTATAACAAATGACATACACAAATAAAAATGGTTACGTATTTTTTTCCAGCCACTCCTGTAGTTCTGTAAGGGTAGTAAAGGCTGGAATAATACTTTTTTGATATTCAGCTACGGCAAATTTAATTGGATTTATTTTTGACAGCACCTGTACGCTTGGCAATACTTCGGTAATACGAATATTCTCAAGTAAATTATCATTAACAAACAAAGCCTTTTTTTCACCCTGCCCTGTAAGATAATCAACCATGGTTTCTTTATGATCGTGAATAATAATTATGTCATCAAACTTGTCATTAAGACCCGAGGCGTTGATTTTTTTTAACTGAAAACCACGATTCCCCGAACTTAGTAACACAATTCGTTCAGCATGCAATCGGATATGTTCTAAAAATACCTGCGCATCCGGAAAAACAAATTCAGCTGATCGTTGTACCTGCTGTTCCAGCTGTTTAATGGCAGACGACGGAATATCATACCCCTTATTTTTTAAGCGAGAGATGTGTTTTTCAAACGTATAATCATAATACGTCGCTCCGCGCCCTTGGTTTTCTGCCGAGGCGATAGTAGACCAAAAATCTTCAGCCGTCACCCCATACACTGCAACCACCGATAACAAAGATTTTTTAAGATCCTCAGTATGAAACAATGTTTCATCAAAATCAATACAAGCTACTGAATATGGTTTAGCATGAGACATCATATTAAATATGTTTCCAAATTTCTTCAAAAATCGTCCGCTGCATTTCATACACCCCTTCATTCTCTATCACCACACCCATCGGATCGCCTTTAGCATCGAGGGAGATTGAGGCGGTCTTGCCGGGATACAGAATCATGTAAGTAGGCGTCATTAACTCTTTCTTGAGCCATTTACGCTCATCGAGTCCACGCAACTCACCACCATCGCCCACCGCGATCGCTTGCACCCTAATTCCTTTTGCTACCCGCACATCACTAAAGGTAGGAAACTGATCATACAAAAATTCGCGAATACCGGCAGTAGAATAAATGTGGTAGAGCAGATCTCCCCGCTCTTCACACACCGCGAGCACGTCTTCAAGAATCAGATGCAACTCATCTTTGGCAAAGTACCGCGATACTGGCCGTTCACCACCTTTATGATAGAGCGATTTTAATTCTGGAATGAGTGCGGAGAGCGACCGTTCGGCTTCATGAACTTCGAGCGACCGACGCTCCAGCACATCGCGCAAACGCTCGGGATCTTCGGCGACAAAAAATTGTTTAGCTTCTTTTTCGTAGAGCGAAACCAGGTGACGTTCTTCGAGCCACTTCAGTGCATCATACGCCGAACCACGGTTAATACCCATTGATTCAGCCAAACCGCGTACCGAGGACGGCCCAAGACGGAGGAGTGCCAAGTAGACCTGTGAATACTTGTCAGAAAATCCTAATTTTTTGAGTGTTTCAATATCCATAATTTGTGCTTATTTATTATTATACACTGGTTATTGTATCTGTCAATTTTTTTTCTTCAACATATACTAATTCACCGCGTTTTACATTATCCGCTCAATCTCTCAGCACGACACAACATAACGTCATTGACGAAATAATACGGTTAATGATAGGGTCTACACATCATACACAGGAGGTCTCCTATGGGAAGCGAAGCACACGGACCACCAGATTGCGATAAACCAACCAATCCGAACCACGGACACGGGCACCCACCACACGACCAGGGCCGTGGCGATCACCAGCAGCAACACGGAGCCCACGCGCATAACCACAGCCACAAAAATGGCAGCAGCGACCATGCAAAACATGGCCACGACGATCACGGCGGCCATGGTCATGGAGAACCACCAGCTTTCCCTTCTGACACAGAACTTGCCCGCCGTTCTCGACAGTTTGCACACCCCAAAGCTCAACGAGTTTTTTTACCACGCGCTTCGGTAATCATCCCGAATGAAAAACTAAGCTTTTGGAAACTGTTCGCAATCTTCCTCAGCGCACTGGCGCTCGTGCTGTTACTTGGGCTGACCATTATGTTCTGGCTCTACCAAGAAATCCGCCACGAGAACGCCGAACTTCGCGAATATGATGATGGAGTTACTGACCACAACCAACAACTTCCCGTAGCACAACCGCCTTACCATACCCCCTAGCCTTGCTTACCACTATACAGTCTTATGCCGGGCTTTTTTAATTACCAAAAACGGTACTGCCTACACGGCGAGCACCTTGTACCACTCACACTAACAAACCGTTATTTCTTTACACGAATAAACACTTTGAATAGCGTGGAGAATGACCACCCCTTCGCTCAGTGGTTTTTGAAAGACCTTCCGTCCCGCAATTAACCCAATACCACCAGCCCGCTTATTTACCACCGCAGCATATAACGCGTCATGCATATCGTGTTTACCACTTGGCCCACCCGAACTGATGAGACCGATTTTTCCCGCATAGGCGTTCAGCACTTGGTATCGACACAAATCGATCGGGTGCATGCTCGAGAGCGCACTATACATAAGAGAATCGAACTTGCCATAAGGTTTTTTTACCGTCGACAACACAGCATACCCACCGTTCAGATTGGGTAGTTTTTGTTTCACAATATCCGCACCAAGCGTGGCCGCTAGATGCACGGCCTGACCGGTTAAATCAGCGGCGGTTTCGTAATTTTTTCCCTTTTTTTCAAACCCAGGGTTTCGTACATAGCACCACGCTACCGTAAACATTCCTCGTTGATGAGCTTCATAAAACGCTTGTCTAACTTCTTGAATCTGGCGTTTAGATTCTGGTGACCCAAAATAAATAGTTGCTCCAACTCCGGCCGCACCCAAATTATACGCCTGCTCAACATTCGCAAACATTATTTGATCAAAATCATTCGGAAAACGCATCAGATCGTTATGATTGAGCTTAACGATAAACGGAATTTTATCCGCGTATTTTTTACTGGTAAGGGCAAGAACGCCGATCGTGCTCGCTACCGCATTACAACCACCTTCGATAGCCAGTTTAATAATGTGCTCTGGATTAAAATACAACGGATTTTTCGCGAAAGCACTACCCGCTGAATGCTCAACACTCTGATCGACCGGTAAAATAGATACATACCCTGTACCGGACAAAGTTCCGGTATCACGTAATCGCATAAGATTTTTAATAACAAGAGACGGTCTATCAGAATCATCAAAGACGTTTTCAAAAAAACTCGAGCTCGGCACCGTGAGCAGTGTGCGGGAAATTTTCGGATCGGAAAAACCCAATAGCTGACGCGCGTCTTTACCTAAAAAAGACTCAATAGAAGAAAAATTCAACATACTAAATGTCTACAAAACCACGTACGTTATACTAATAAACTTGCATACAAAAAATCGACCGCGTCTGCGACTTTTGACCAGTTATATTCATCTTTTATTCTTTTTTGATTTTGAACGGCAAACCGTTGGCACAGCGCTTTATCTGACATAAGCGCGACCAATCGCTCAGCCAAATCACGTTCATCGCCACGTTTAAACCAAAAACGAGCATCGAGCACGAGTTCTCGATGTTCTGGAATATCCGAAACCAAGGTTGGCCGCCCACACACCAGGGCTTCAAGTACCGCAATCGGCAAACCTTCGACGTCTGACGGATGTACAAAGAGCGCACAATTACCAACGAGCTCGCCCACATCACGGCCACTCACCCAACCGGTAAAAATAATCGACGGATCGCTCGAAGCAAGTCGATGTAATTCTGTAACGTAGGCGTCCGCAAAATAAGAACCGCCAGCTACGACCAGCTTGTATGAAGAAAAAATTTTTGGCGACATCTCTTTGGCGAGCTTCCACGCATTGATCAGATAATGAATTCCTTTATGAGCGATTAAACGCGATAATACCAATAGATATTTTTCTTTTTCTAAATTCCACGTCGTAAGAAGTGTGCCAGGTGGAAAACATTGAGGGTTGACCCCGTTAGTTATATACTCTGTCTCCCGACCATACGTTGTCCGACAATACTCTTGCAATACACGAGATACCGCGATGGTTTTGTGAGGAAACACACATGCCGCCCATTCCCCGACATGCAACATTGTGCGAGCAAACCACCCCCACTTGCGCTGATTTCGATCGATACAATGAAAAGTTACTACCACCTTTGATGTTCTGGCAAAAACCCGAGGAATCCACGACAGAAGTGCAGGACCAACGCCATGAATATGAATAACAGCTGGTTTTTCTTGCACAGCATGAATCAGCGACAAAAAAACATGCGTGATGGTATCAAAATTTTTGGTACGCAAACTGGGAATATGGACGAGCCGCGCACCACGATACTCATGCATTCCAGCTGGTGTATACCACGAACGAACATATACTGTTACATCATGTCCACGACGCACTAGTTCGTTGGCTAACTCATCGACATGTCGTTCAACACCACCAAACTGGGCTGGGATACCTTTTTGACCGATAAACGCAATTTTCATAACACAAATAACCAGGGTACACGTATCACTATACCATTTTTTACAGAATTAAGACAAAAAAACGCTATACGTTCATTTTTATTACACACTGCTCGAGAGCTCGCTCGTTATCCATATATGCCATTGACACAGTAGGCGCTGTGGCCTACCATGCTCCATTGTCACTAGTACATCGGTAATGGACGACTAAGAACGTATAATACGTCTTTACTTCTCCGGAACATTACTACGCAGTCTGCGTGTAATGTTGAGCGTTAACTCCGTACCGGAAGTGCCACAACAGCGAGGTGTCCAATGAACCGCAGTTTATTATTACCCCTCATCACAACCCTCTGCCTACTGTTCAGCAACTGTGTGTCTGAGCAAACTCCACTTTCCCCGGGTACTATCTTTACCTGCGGACCGTTGTTTGATCAGCCGGATATTAATGAGGCTCCCGTAGATATCCCTCCGTCAGCCGAATTCCTGGCACTCACGATCACTTCAGGGCATAACGGCGGCTGCCCACCCCTAACGCTCGATACAGTAGATATCTCCGCTCGATTGCCAGGTCAACACGAGCTACTGCTGAACATCGATGGCGCAATCACATTTCGCGGGAACATTGAAAGCGGGTCTGCGACATACTCACTATCAACCACGCTCACTGAAAAAGATCCAGTGGCTCGTGTCCGATTCTTTGTAGATACCCGCAATATGCCATACGGAGCCGTGTTTCAACTCTCGCCCCAGCGTATCGGGGTCTCTGTGCTCGGCGAACAACCGTATTCGCTCACGAGCGATGGCCTGAGCCCGCTGCCAAAAGGCCAAGTATTTCGCCTTATCCGCTAAATCATCAGGAATACTCACCACAGCGCTCGTAACCACATCGTGTTCTTAAACCGTCATGCGTTTGACGGTTTTTTTAATTGTATTTGCTGCGGGCATAAGATACACTAGAGCTACTCTAGAGTATACGTATGAATATTTTACAAGCCAATAAATTTTTTTATGCCCGCGGCGGTGCTGAAACTGTTTTTTTTGAAACCATTAACAGTCTACGCGAGCGCGGTCACACCGTAGTTGAATTTTCAATGCACCACCCGCATAACGCTCCAAGTCGATATAGTGATTATTTTATTTCTCAGATTCCCGAATTACTTGGCCCTCACTCACCCATGATCGCTTGGAAAACGTTCGTCCGATTGTTTTATTCTGGCGAAGTACATACAAAGCTTTCTTCATTACTTACGAAAGAACATATTGATGTTGCACATCTCCATAATATCTACCACCATTTATCTGCTAGCACGTTTACTGTTTTACATAAAAGGAACATTCCAACCGTGCTTACCCTACACGATGTCTTTCCATTGTGCCCCAATCACAGTTTGTTGCGTGGAGAAAAAATAGACGAGGCTGCCTACCGCGGAAAAACATATAACTGTCTCCGATATCGCTGTATCAACAATCAATTTTTACCAAGCTTAGCTGGGATGCTCGAGGCGTATTTTTATCGCCTACGACGAATATGGGAGCGTATCAACATCTTTATTTGTCCGAGCCAATTTATGATGGATAAAATGGTGGAATGGGGTTTTCCTGCATCGAAAATGCGTGTACTACACAATCCACTTCGTCCACCCAACAACATTCCCGACTTTCCCCTGGGGAACAAGGTGGTATTTCTTGGACGGATGCACACGGAAAAAGGCATAAAACTCCTCCTCGAAGCCGCTCGCACAACTCCTCAAATTCCATTTTTACTTGTAGGTACTGGACCAGCAGAACCGTGGATTGATTCGTATATTGCTCGACACAACTTACGTAATATTGAAAGATGGGGATATGCCGAACCGGGAACCGAGCGTTACTTTGAGGCAATTCGTCAGGCCAAAATTATGGTCACCCCTTCGCTGTTCTACGAAAATTGCTCCATGACAATCCTGGAAACGCTCTACTACAAACGCATTCCCGTTGCTATCAATCGTGGTGGTAGTCCAGAACTTGTGATCGAAGGTACAACCGGTTTTTTGGCTGCCCCAGAAAACGCCCCGGATTTGGCACGAGCCATACGCGAGGCAATGGCCACTTCGACGTTCGTTGCAGAACGTCTCACTGCAGCTGGACGCGAGCTCGTACTACGCGATTATTCGGTTGCTCAGTATATAGGTGGTTTAGAAAAAATATATCAGGAGCTTATTTAAAACTAACCACTTATCACGCAAAAACAGCACACCCCCGCAATTACTTGTGGGGGTGTGTGTTTTGGCGTTTAACTAAGGTTGTACCTTAATATCACAAAGATACTATACCATAAAAAAGCAGTTTTGTCAATATCAATTTTTGTCTAATTTTACAAAAAAAATTCCCGGAAGGACACTCATGTGTACCTTCCGGGTTCAGTCCACTCGTCGCCGGTTAGAGCGGACTACTTCTTGCGCTGACCCTTGCCAGGTTTGCCGCCGTTACCAGCCGCAGCCTTGGCGCCAGCTTCCTTCTGATTCTGCTCCAACTTCTTCTTGCGCTCAACCTCCGCGTCAGCAGCCAGACGCGCGTCTTCGACGCGACGCTCCTCACGTCGAACCTTCTCAATCTCAGCGTCCGTGGGGACGGAGACCTTGAGGTCGACCGGACGCGCAGCCAGCCATGCTTCGGCCTCTTTGGTCCGCACTTCCAGGTCCACCGCGAGCCACCGAGTCAAAACATCAAGCGGTAGACGCGCTCGCTCGGCCTTCTTATCCACCGTTTTGCGCGATTTCTGATGAAAAACCGCATTGACCAAGTTTTCGAACGTGGATTCCTTGATCCACTCATCGAAATCCCAGCCTTCGTATGCACGGGAATGGAGGAAGAGCATATTACCCAACCGATCCCGAACGACCTTACCAATGATCTCGCGATCTGATTCGACGACGGCCTCGAGTAGTCGATCGATCAGCGTCTTCGGCTTCGGCGGGACGACCGGCGTCGATGCCGGCTTTTCGATCTTCGCGACTGGGGCGGTGACAGGCAGCGGCGGCAGCTTGAACTTCTTCCGCAACTCCTGGTCCGGCTCACGTTCCAGACCCCCGAACCTGAAGATCCAGGCATGAAGCGTCCCTTGCAGATGGTACACGTTTTCATCGCCCTGCACACGGGACGCACGGAAGACGACACTTTTGATGTCGGCCAGCGTAGCAGAGCGCAAGTCGACCGCCGTTCCACGCATATCGCACACTTTTTTCAGCAAATCTACCCCAGCTTCGCCAGGCTGCGGCCGTGTGCAAACATAGAGTTCGGCTAGCAGATGGGTGTAGACCGCCTGTTTCTGCTCTTCGGTGATGGTGGGCGGCGCGACGACCCCAGAGCTCTGAACGCTCGGACGGCCCTGCGGCTTTTGTGCAACCACCACTTCCACCACGGTGCTCTCCACAACCGGTGGCAGCGGCAGTTTCTTCAGCGCCTGCTGGAGATCACGCAGCTTCTTGTCGGACGCGGCCAGCTCAGCACAGACAGACGTCCGTGTCGCCGAAAGGGTGGCAATAGCCTTCTTATCACCCTTAGCAAGCTCTGCCGCAGCCGAAGTATTGAGCTCTTCCAGCTTGGCGATACTGTTTTGGTATTTCTTAATCTCAGCATCGATCTCTGCAACCCGACGCTTTTTC
>JBPOHP010000191.1:0-7099 GCA_052035445.1 Candidatus Magasanikiibacteriota bacterium | reverse complement strand
TACCACAACCGCAAAAAGCGGTATTATGCAGAGTCCGGCAAAAATCGCCCATTCGGCTAACAGACGTTGCATAGTAAATCCGTAAGCCGTCTGATATAGGCTAAGGCGATGCCACGAAGAAAAGACGAGCGGGATAAGCTGGAACAAAAAAACAAACAAACCAATCTGGACACCACGCGGCAACTTCTCTACTCCGTAGAGGCGGCATAATTTCCAGACAAGGGCAAAAGCTAAAAAGAGGGCTGCGACCAGTTGTGCAAATCCCGTGCGGGCATAATACGCATACGTCATGCCGGCCGGCAAACCCGAACCAAAAACTAATCCCACCAATTGCGCTATATTAAAAACAATAAACAGCACGCACAGCAAACCAATAATCACAAGAACGGTAGTTTGGGGTATGTTACGGCTCTTTACGGTCGTCACAACTGGTTGGTATGCATCCGAAACTATCCATGACCACAGACCGGCTATAGCAATAACCCAAAAAATAAAGCGGATGACAGCTTTCAAACCAGACAACGAAAAAATATCACGAACATGTTGTAACCAGCTCAGATGATCAAGCGCCTCTTTAAACACTCCGTCCGCCGAATAAAATAGAGCTCCAAAAATAAGTAGAAGCGGGATACTAATCACGACACCTGCCATAATCTGGCGTGAACGACCTGCTTCCAAACGGATGTGCAAGGCGTTTTTTACCACACCGATCCCTTTCTGCAGCAGCCTGAACGGATGACGAACAAACGGCAACGAAAACAGCTTAAGCACAATCCCTTGGGGCACTTGTAAAGAAATAAAGCTGGTTAAAAAAAGACTCAAAAGACCGAGAGCTAATGTCTCTATCAACCACACATCAGTATCAACTCTGAACAAAAGCGCATAGATTACCGCCATGATCGGCACAAGCATTATGAGTGGCCAACGTCTTCGCCATACTCTGTAAGCGGTCAGAATTAGTACCGAACCAATAAAATATATGCCCACAAGAACCACAAAAGACAGTGGCGATGGAAACCGTACAAAAAAACATTCCATGACAAAAGCCACGACACATGCTAGGCCGGAGATAAGATAGCGAGATCGTAAAACAGAAAGCATAAGCACAGAAAAAGCTAACAAGTGATACGGCTAAACGATAATTCCCCCACCCAAGCACTCCCCTTTTTTATACAAAACCGCAAACTGACCGGGTGTCACAGCTCGTTGCGACTGTTCACATTCGATAATGATCCGAGTACTATCGAAACTTGGAACAGCTAGCCGAACAACACACGATTGGAGCTCTTGCCGATGCCGCAAGCGCACCTGGCACTGTAGCGGAAAAACAGGTGGCTGTCCACTAATCCAGTGCATGTTTTCGACGTGAATTTCTTGGGTCGTAAGGAGTGGATCGTCTTCATACCCCACCACTAATTCATTGGTAGCTATACTCTTAGCAAGCACATAGAGCGGGCGGGTATCCTGATGAGTGGTGGAAGGGTTTGAAACTTTAGAGCCAGAGGTTTTATGACTAAAATGACGTTGACCGATAGTATAAAACGGCAATCCATCGTGCTGTCCCACCACTTCACCATTTGAAAATATGATATTTCCGGGGGTTTTTTTGATTCGCTGTTCTAAAAACTCTTTCATCGGCACTTCACCGATAAAACAGATTCCCATACTTTCTTCTTTGGCTGCAACCGGCAACTTGAATTTTTTAGCCAGTTTTCGCACCTCAGGCTTGCTGTACTCAGCCAACGGAAACAACGTATACCGCAGCTGGTCTTGACTCAACTGATGCAAAAAATACGTCTGGTCTTTGACCGCATCTTTGGGAATACAAAGACGTACGGTACGATCTGTTGACGGTTGACGGTTGACGGTTGACGTAATTTTCGCATAATGCCCCGTCGCCATATACTCAAAACCGAGTTCCCGCGCCTTCGCGAGCCATGAACCAAATTTTACAAACTTATTGCAAAGCACATCGGGATTTGGCGTTCTGCCAGACTCATACTCGGCAAACATGTGATCAAGCACATATTCTCGGTACTCTTTGGCAAAATTCCATTTTAAAATGGGAATATTGAGGTGAGCTGCTACCCGTACCGCATCGCGGTATTCGTGTACATAACAATCTTCGCCAAACGCATTTTTTCCCTCATAATTAATAACAAAAACAGCCGTCACCGCGTAACCAGCCTTAACGAGGAGTGCGGCCGTTACCGCTGAGTCAACACCCCCAGAAAGAGCAACTAACACGTTGGGTTTTTTATGAAGAATACGCATATATGCATGTGATTGTCAGAAACAGATGTGTGACAAGTACGACAATTAGTTGCTAAAATCATAACAAAGATTTAAACTCACTACTAGGAGGAGATTCCATGTCTCGAATAAAAAACTACTTGGTTGCAGCCGCGTTTCTTGGAAATACCTTTCTCTCTGGATGCGGTGGAGCAGACAAATATCTATGTTATCCACTATGTACCGCAGGTACAACCTGCGTTCAGAACCCTACTTCCAAAATTTTTACCTGCCAACGCGAGTAAAGACAGCTCTTTCTCACCTTTAGCCACCCACCAGTTTGAGGTGGTATTTTTTATACACAAAACCCGCCTTGCGACGGGTTTTGTGTTTGAAATTCTTCGAAGAATTACATCTGAGAATCGCGTTTCTTCTGAAGACAATCGCGGCAAAGAAGATTTGCTTCATCTTTAGGCTGGAATGGGAGCTGACTGATACCAGTTCCACAAGAGGAACAGGTCCAGTTACCCTGGAACATCTGGCGAGGAGCATGGCTCATGCCAGCACCATCATTACGTGATGATTTACGATATTCATCGTTGCAGGCTTTGCAGAAAATTTTGCGTCCTGGAGTAGGTTGGAACGGAAGCTCAGTGATTTGAGCACCGCATTTTGAACATGTTTCGTTTACCTGAAACATTTGACGAGGGGCACCGAATGCCATAAATTTAGTGGTTATATTCCCAAAATAGGGTTTTTTGATATTTAATTAGCTCGACCTTTTTTGGGAACTCGACTTAGCCCTTCTACTGACTACGCTATGAATTACGTACGACCTACGACGTTGTTGCCCAAATTATTGTAGATATAGTACGGCATTTCAAAATATAAGTCAATACCAACCTTATTTTCCTATGCAGCCATTTTTAATATTTTTATAGATGGGGCAATAGTTTGGATAACAGCGCGCACCTTAGGATTAATAGCATTAAATGTTGTTTCGGGAATACCGCTTTTAAACAATGAAGCAGCCAATTGACCTACAACTTTAATATCAGAACTCAAATTATCACCGCCAAACCGAGTTGCGATATTATTTATATCTTCGAGCTTGCTCTGAAGATCGTCTAAACTTTTAGATTTAAAAATTGCTATATCTAGCGATTCTTGCACTACAGCTCGACCCACTATTTCTGTTAAAGAAGGACCGTTGGACATAACTTTCTGAAACTCTTGTGTTCCAAAAATCTGCTGTATCTGATCTGGCGCTGGTATTTCACCCTTAGATAGGGACGCTTTTATTTCTTCAAGAATAAAACGTGCCCTATCGATCGCTACATTTGTTCCCAGATCAAGATCTGCATTTTCACCATCTTCTCTCTTGGATTTATCAGATAAGTACTCGTCAACATCTGAAAGCTTCATAGCTCTTTTTTCTGGGTTTCTCTCACGCTCTTGAGCCATCATCGCCAAACGATCCATAGCTGCCTCTAACGTTTTTGCCATATTTTTTACGTTAAAAAATTAATAGTATTACGAATGATCGAAACACCGTGCTTGATATTGGAAAACAAAATATCTTTCCCCACCGTAAACCGTACACTCCCCTTTGCCTCAGCATCAGTCCGGCCAATAGCTTTAAGGACGTGCGACGTATCAACCGAGCGCACGGTGCAGGCTGATCCGGTTGAAGCCATTATACCATAACGATCAAGATAGAGCAGCAGTGTCTCAGCCTCAATACCAGGAATCGTAATATTAAGATTATTTGGTACCCGAAATTCGCTTATGTCAGGACCGTTCAGGATAACACCCGGAACCGATTTTGTCAATGCTTTGAAGAATGCTTCGCAGAGCTTTCGCTGACGCACTGATTCTTTTTTTGCTTCTTTTCGGGCGAGGGTAAACGCAGTCTCAAACCCCACGATTCCTGCCACATTTTCGGTTCCCGGGCGCAGGTGATTTTCTTGGCTCCCACCATACATGAGCGGCTCAAACGTAACCCCGCGGCGAACGTACAAACACCCCACGCCTTTGGGACCATAGATCTTCCCACTATTAAGCGTCATCAGGTCAACATGCAGTTTTTCAACATCAAGCTCAAGATACTGAGCAGCCTGGCAGGCGTCCGTATGAAAATACGGATACACACTCCCCGACTCTTTACGCATTCTGAGGAGTAATTTGCCAATTTCGGCAATTGGTTCGATCGTGCCAATTTCGTTATTGACATACATGATTGAAATCAAAATAGTCGTCGGTCGAAGGACTTTTTTTACCTGATCGACCGTTACAAAACCATACTGATCAACCGGCAAATAGGTAACCTCAAAACCTTCGCGCTCGAGCTGTTTACAGGCGTTTAGAACAGCGTGGTGTTCGACAGCTGTGGTAATAACATGGTTCCCCTGTCCACGGTGTTTGCGTGCCGTACCGAGTACTGCCATATTGCACGATTCGGTTCCACCGCTCGTGAAAATAATTGAATCGCCATTCGTGTGAATAAGATTGGCGATAGTTTCGCGCGCAGATTCAATCGCAGAATACGCCTCAACGCCCTGCGAGTACAGTGCAGAAGCATTACCATACCATTTCGTTAGATACGGCTTCATAGTATGCAACACCTCGGGGCGAAGAGGTGTTGTGGCGGCGTGGTCGAGATAGATTAATAACTTTTTTCTAACCACATTATAAACGAAATTACACAAATTATGATGAAATTTTTTCTAAATACGCTTCCAAACTAATAGCTTCCTGAATCGTCTTGTCGATATATTCATCACCATATCCAACTTCGTCATTTTTTGGACCATTGTTTTTAGACACCGTATCAAGACCTATTTCATTAACTTTGGTTATTCCAACTATTCTTTTTTCTAAAGCTTCGAGTACAGGAAAAATAGTCTGTACAAGTCCGTCTTTCTCCTCTTTTGTAAGGTAACGCTGCATTTTACGCAACAATTCAGCAACTTCTTTAGCACGCTTTAACGCCATATCTTTTTCTGCATTTTCTCGACCAATCATAGCACTTTCTTTCATCATATTTTTTTGTTAAAAAATTAATAAAAATATTAAAACGGTAAGGTAAGATTAATAGTCTTTGCAGGTTGCACTTTCTTAGTCGGATCAAAATGGGCTTGTGGGCCGTAATCTACAAAAAACGGTAGTTGCTCACCCGTGAGTGATTTATAAAATAACTGCCCATTATCGCGACCAAATTCATACAACTGTTTGGTCACATTTACATCTTGTTCACAATATTTTTTAATTTCATCAATTTTACCTTCTTTCCACCACTGCATAGCCTGCAAGCCATCAGCACTTTTGGTGACATTATCAAGCGTTGCTTCAGCCACATCTTTGAGGCGCAGACGGATACCAAGACTTTCTTTGATCTTTTTAAGCAAGTCGAGATGCGGAAACTGCAACAAATCTCCCATGTAATAATTATTCAAAACCGGCAAATCAAAATGTTCGCTATTATAACCGATCAGCCGATCAGCCCGTTCAAACAACTGCCACACTTTACCCAGCTCGCCCTCCAGATAACTTTCAAACGTATTCGTCTCATAGCGATACAGCGAGATTACCGTCATTTTTACTTTAGTGAGATCAGAGATATCACCAATGGTTTCGATATCAAAAATAATTTCTTTGGACATAGATATCTGTATTGCAATGCCTAATTCCTAATGACTAATGTCAAATGAAGACCACATCGTATTAGGCATTAGAAATTAGGGCTTAGACATTAATAAAGCGTCTAATCGATTTTTATCGAACCCCACCACAATCTCGCCATCAATTTCAATCACTGGCACACCCATTTGCCCGGATTTTTCAATCATTTCATCACGACGCACTTCATCTTCGGCGACGTTGTAATCGGTGAAAGAAACACCGTGAGTAGCAAAAAAATCTTTAGCTTGGCGGCAAAAGGGACAGGTTGGAGTGGAATAGATAGTGATGATCGGCATACTGCTTACGCGCGGAGCATCTCAAAAAACTCAGCCATGGTGACGAGATTACCCTTTTCTTCAGCGCGTTTTTTGACTTCTATTTTTCCTTCTTTCATGGTTTTTTTGGACACCACGACCCGGTACGGAATACCAATTAAATCAGCGTCGGCAAATTTTTCTCCGGCAGTGGCCGCACTGCGATCGTCCCAGAGCACATCGACATGATGCTGATGAAACTCATGATACAGACGTTCGGCTTCAGTATGTACTTCATCTTCTTTGCCAAGCTGTACGAGATGCACTTTAAACGGCGCAACTGCCTCGGGCCAGATAATGCCTTTATCATCGTGGAACAACTCAACGAGTGTGCCGACAATGCGCGATGGGCCAATGCCGTAACAGCCCATTTCAACAGTCTGCTGTTTACCTTCATGATCGGTAAAGGTAAACCCAAAGGCGCTGGTAAAGCGCTGGTGTAATTTAAAAATATTGCCAACCTCGATCGCTTTTTTCGGCGTAAGGTCGGGATTACTGCAGACCGGACACATCGACTGCTCGTCAATAATTTCTTTGTTTACCGCAATGGTACATTTTTCACATACGTAGATAGTGTCTTCGCCGACCTCACAGAGGGTTTGAAATTCATGCGAATACCGCGCAAAATCACCACCAGACGCGTACGTGAGAAGTGTCACTTCGCCCATACCTAAACGGCGGTAGATTGCGTGATAGGCTTGCTTAACTTTTTCGTAAAATACGGATAAATCTTCGGTAGAAACATGAAACGAATACAGGTCTTTCATATTGAACTCACGGCCACGCAACAGACCAGATTTAGCCCGGGCTTCGTTACGAAATTTATTTTGCAACTGATATACAGCTACAGGCAATTCTTGATAGGAAAACGT
>JBPOHP010000205.1:0-1895 GCA_052035445.1 Candidatus Magasanikiibacteriota bacterium | reverse complement strand
CATCGGGAAAGCTATCGCGTGCCTCTTTAAACTTCCGCCTCGAATGGGCGTTGCAATAGACGTTGCATATTGTCGGCAACCCCTGGTTTTGGCGAACCTCATTAGCGTCTCTCACCGCCAAGCCGACACTGTGGGTCACTGCGGAACAAGTACGGCAGGCGAATTTATTTACTCCATTACGCTCACCGATATTGACTCGACTTGGACCGAAAACAGAGCAACTCATACGAAGAGAGCTATTGGTGTGCGGCGTCAGTTTGCCGACATCGATCAAAACATTCCGTTCGATATTTTAGCCATCAACGTCGACAACGGCTCTGAATTTTTAAATAACCAGCTCATAAATTTTATGAGGCGAGAAAACGGGCAAAAACCCATTATTTTTACCAGATCTCGCGCCTACAAGAAAAATGACAATTGTTATGTCGAACAAAAAAACTTCACTCACGTCAGAGAGCTTTTTGGTTATGAACGCTTCGAAAGCCAAACCTTGGCTGAAGCAATGAACGACATCTACAAAACTTACTGGAACCCACTGCAAAACTTTTTTATCCCCACTTTTAAATTAAAAGAGAAAGTTCGAGTAGGCGCTAAAATCATCAAGAAGTACGATAAACCCCAGACCCCCTACGACAGGCTAATGAAATCACCACAACTATCCGAAGAACAAAAGCAAAGGCTCAAAGATATGAAATCTAAACTCAATCCCTTCGGGCTTAAGGCCGAACTTGAACGAAAGTTAAAACTCTTTTTTGACTCCCTTAAAAAGACCCAAAATCAGGGGGTGCGTTAATGTTCTCGCTGCTGCGCAGTTCGGTGATCTTTACTTCTGAGGCAACACGTTGCGATTGGTAGCGGCGGCGCACCTCGTTTTCGATCTTATTTTTAAAAATCGAGCGGCTTCGCCGCTTCATCAGACCACGGCTCGCCGTAGCTCGATCGGGTCTAATGACTCGTCTTGTTATGAAAGAAACGTAAAAAAGAGGGTAAAAGAGTTAAAGAGAAAAGAGTTACTTTTTGGTCCTCACGAGGCGGAAACCCACATTCTCGAAGCGGCCACCAGGGGGGTCGCTGCTGCGAGAGGCAGACCGGAGGATCTGGGCATAGCTGCCCCAAGAACCGCCACGCAACACGCGGCCGAAACTCCCGTCTTGACTCTGAGGACCTTTTGGATCTGTTCCACCACTTGGATTGGGAGTGAACCAATTTTCATTCCATTCCCAAACGTTTCCAGACATATCAGCTAATTCTAGGCTATTTTTTTGCTTCATCCCCACAGCATGGGTTCGACCTGGGTTGCCAGAATTGCCGCTGAACCAAGCGATGTCACCAAGCTGATTTGGATTATCTCCGTTGTGGTAAGCTGTAGTTGTTCCCGCCCTAGCTGCAATTTCCCACTCTACTTCGTACGGAAGACGATAACTATAATTCGGGTCTTGCTCGCTTAACCTTTGGGCAAAAGTTCGCGCCTCGTCCCACGACACAGTTTCCACAGGATGATTCACAAGGATTCCTACACCGTTGATCATTATAAATTCATCGAGAGAATCTTTTTGAGTTTCTTCTTTAAACCGGGAAGGATTCCTGCCCATCACCAAAAACCACTGCAATTGGGTCACTGGCGTTTGCTGCATCTCAAAATCGTACGTCAACACGACATCGCGTTGAGTTTCACGCTCGCTATTACGATTGGCTTCCGTAACAGGACTTCCCACCTTAAACGAGCCACTTTGCAAACCTGCGTACTTGAAGACTTCTTGTTTTGATCTTTCTAGGACCGCTACGTCAACAATTCGTCCCGGAGTAGCTGCCAGACGCACAAAAATTTCTTTATTATCACGCGGTGTTTCTGATCCACCTTGCTGACCCACTGCTGGTTTTTTACCCATGAGAGA
>JBPOHP010000123.1:0-14692 GCA_052035445.1 Candidatus Magasanikiibacteriota bacterium | reverse complement strand
GTGAATAATAAGTCTTACCGTTTATTTTTTACTCCGACCATAAGCCCTTTTGATGAACAGATCTTTAAGTTTGTAGGACAATTTCCCCAAAGCGTCTTGCTGGTGAGTGTGTCTAAATTTTTTTCGGAGTGGCTACCTATCGTACCGCTTACCGAAATTATTGAAATCATAACTCCCGAAGGGGCTGTTTTAAACGAAGAAGGGTTGAATAGTTTTTTCCCGCTTAACGCAGAAATAACCAGTGCGGGTGTTCTGATTCTCGATCAACATATCGCTCTGCAAGGAAACCGTCTAATGTTTGGTCGCTTGCGAGGAGGTGTCTTTAAACACGGAGAAAACATCACACCCCAGCAGGCGCATATAATCGAACGGCTTTTTCAGATCAGGGATAAAGATAACCCTGGCATGACTCTAGGAGAGCTGGCAGATGCTTTTCAGACCAGTAAACCCGCGATTTCAAATCAAATTCACAAACTTACGCTGCTCTGCACCAAAAATAATGTGCCTTCTATACTACATAATTCCGATGGAAAAAATTGGGGCATAAATCCAAGGCTTAGCAGCTGCAGGGCAATCCAAGCTCGTTCACCATCTTTTGGTGAATAGAATCGTCGCAAGATAATAAGATGGCTTAAATAAGCCATTTTTTTGTTTTTATTATCCACTTTTTGACACTGGGCGGCAGTGAACGGCAGCACGGAGTTAGTGGCTTCAGGTCGAGAGCCCGTTCTAATCACTCACCAATTACTATGAACAATTCCAAACCATTTCGGAGAGAGCCTAAGTACATCCCGGCTAAAGAGTCCGTGCCGGTCTTCAGCACCTATGATCTGGGGTGCAGTGCCGCGCTTCTCTCTGCCGGTTTTGAGCTTTTGTCCGTGAACAAAAGCAATCCGTATAAATCACTCTTCGTCTTCCGGCAAGAGGATGACATTGAAGACGCGGTTGAGCAGTATTTTGCCGACCGTCTGGAGGTTAAAGCCCGTCGTTATTTCGATAACCTCAAAGCTCTTAAGAACTCGCTTCATCGCGACTAGGATTATGGTCTTGTCTGACGAGGACATTTCAAGCTTCCAGGCCATCTACAGAAAAAGGTTCGGAAGAGAAATTAGCAAGGAAGATGCTTACGAAAAAGGCATCAAGCTGTTGCGATTGATGTCCCTCGTCTACCAGCCCATGACCGAGGCGGAATACCAGAATTTACAGGTACGCCGCCAGGAAACAAAAATATTACATGCTAACAAAAGCTAACATTCCTCTTTATGAAATCCATTGAACGACGTTTTAACAAATTCAAAGACAAACGGCCCGGCTGGAGTACTTATAGCTGCTTTGTCGCGGCAATACGAGGACAGAACTTCAGCTCGGAGAGTATCCGTCGTTGGTTTAATAAACTGGTCGAGAAAGACGACTATGGAACAGGTGAGAAGAAAAACATCCTTGCCCATCTTGAGAATCTAACAAAGAAGGCCTGAGGACGCCAGGAAATGAACCGGAATTTGCCCTCAGAGCGATTATTTTATCCCTTTCGTACTAATTACCATTATGAACGTTCAAACGATTACTATTAAAGAATATCTCACACATCGCGGCATCCCTTTTCGGGAGGCGAACGGAGAGTGTATTACCCATTGCCTTTTCAGCGATTGCGATCAGGACAGCCGATCAAACGAGGCACATTTGTACTTCAGCAGTGAGACCGGCCAGTACAACTGCAAAAAATGCGGAGCTCAGGGGAATATGATAACGCTGGCTAAGCACCTCGGCGATACGGTTCAAGATATTGTTATCGACCAACGAAAGCCCGCGACAAAGGCCTCAGAAAACCTCAGAAAATTTAGACCCGCCTCTGTTGAGGAGTTCCACCAAGCCCTACCAGCCCGCGTTAGGGCGTATTTGAACGCCCGAGGCCTCACCGACAGCCTGATTAGCGACTACAAGCTCGGCTGGGGAGAGTTTTATGGTAAGTGGTGGATTACCATCCCTATCAAAGACAAAGAAGGTAAATACTCCTTCTTTAAATTACGCCAAGATCCAGAAGACAGTAGCAATGCCGATAAGTACAAGTTCTATCCTCCAGGTAGTAACGCAACCATTTTTGGCTGGGACATGCTCGAAGGCAACAAAGACCGTATCGTTATCTGCGAAGGTGAGTTTGATTCCATGCTCTTGAACGCTCACGGCATCCCAACTATTACCTCAACGGCGGGAGCTATGACGTTTAAAGAAGAGTGGATCGAACAGTTGAAAAACTTGAAAAAAATATACCTCTGTTTTGACAAAGATGACGCCGGTGAGAAAGGCATGCAACGCTTAGTACCTCTCTTGGAAAAAGCACTCCCGCAAGCCGCAATATTCAAAATCACTCTTCCTGAACGCATGACTGATGGCAAAGACATAACTGACTACTTCACCAAGTATGGCGGGACGCCAGACGAACTCATGCACCAGTGTGTTACTCAGGTTGCCGGAAGGCAGTCGATTGATACGACAAAATTCAAGCTGCTGAACTCGGAAGAAATCTTGGAGATATTGGGGTTGACCATCAAAAAGGACGAGGAGAATAAACTGGTGAGCTTCCTGTGCGAACTGTCAGCTTATACCGAGAACGCTCAGTTTAACATTAGCTTTAACGCTCCCAGCTCTACGGGTAAAAGCTATATCCCGACTGAGGTAGCCCGGCTGTTCCCTACTGACGATGTTATTGAAATCGGCTATTGCTCTCCGACCGCCTTTTTTCACGATGTCGGACAGCTTAACAAAGAACGTGGCGGCTACGAGATCGATCTTTCCAGGAAAATCCTCATCTTTCTTGACCAGCCCCATACCATGTTGCTGGAAAGGCTGCGCCCACTCCTATCCCACGATAAGAAAGAAATGCACCTGAAGATTACCGACAAGTCACAAAAAGGTGGTCTTAAAACCAAGAATGTCTTTATTAAGGGTTTCCCTGCGGTCGTTTTTTGCAGTGCCGGTCTGCAAATAGACGAGCAGGAAGGAACCCGTTTTATGTTATTGTCTCCCGAAACCAATCAGGAGAAAATTCGCGAAGCTATTCATGAAAAGATTCGGAAGGAATCTGATAATAATGCGTATTCATCGTGGCTCAACGCCCACCCTGGTAGGTTATTACTCAAGGAGCGTATTGAGGCGATCCGCGAGGAGAAAATTGAAGAGGTAAGAATTGCCGATCCGCACTATATCGAACAGGTTTTTCTGGAGAACAAGCTAATACTCAAACCGCGCCACCAGCGCGATATCGGCAGACTCATTTCCCTCATTAAAGCATTTGCCCTGGTAAACTTGTGGTTCCGAGAGCGTGAGGGTGCTGTAATAATCGCTAACGGCGATGACATACGTTCAGCAATAAAAATCTGGGAAAAGATCTCGCAGAGCCAGGAGTATAATCTGCCGCCGTATATCTATAATTTCTACCGGGAGGTGATAGTTGCCGCGTATCAGGAGAAGAATGACGGGTTGGGTATGGGCGAGGTAGTGAATAAGCAAGGCATTTCCCGCCAGGATATTTTTAAGAAGCATTCTCAAGTGTACGGACGTATCCTTGAGGACTTCCGGCTTCGGCAGCAAATTCTTCCTATGCTCGAAACGGCGGGACTTATTACTCAAGAACAGGACCCAAACAACAGACGAAGAGTACTTGTTTTCCCAACCACCGAGCTGTCTTCTGGCTCCAACAATATAGTGAGTGAAGCTGGGGAGGACGTTGTTAATTAGGGTAAAAATACGTTTTGCATGAGTGCTTGAAAATCAGAATAATCAAGTTACCGCTTAACCAAGAGAAATATAAGACTAAAAACACTGAAATTCAGGCTGCTAATCTCTAATGATTTCGGTTAAATTCACGTACCTATGGGCCGCTGGAGCTATTCAGACAAAATAGAGGCTGATGGTCTTAAGAAAATAGATACCCGCTTCCTTAAAAAGCATGGCTATTTTGAAGGCTGGCGTTCCGGAGCGCTTTCCTGGACAAGCGGATATTCCGAGAACAAAAGTAGTATCAGCATTCAGGTTTCTACACTGGAAGGCTATGGTTATATGCGTTTGATATATACCCAAACCGACCGTGAAAGCGATGAGAAGAAAGATTTTGATTATCAGGTGCAACTGACTACCACTCCCTGCGAATTTGGAGGGAAGCGATACTGGTTTATTTGTCCGCTGATAAAGAATAACCGCGCCTGTGGGAGACGGGTTGGAACTCTGTACAAAGCCGGGAACTACTTCGGGTGCCGCCACTGCTACGGCCTCACCTATAGTTCTAAAAAAGTAAATCGTTCCTGGAAGTATGGTTATCTTGCTAAACTGTTCGATATTGACGAAAAAATTTCTAGAACCAGAGAAACCATGAAACGCGCGTTTTATGCGGGCAGGCCAACCAGGAAAATGCGGCGCATTATGCGGCTGGATAGAAGTGCGGAGCCGTATCAAACAATATTGCTTAATAACGAAGGACGAGGCATACTATAAACGTCGCCCATAATCCAACATCTTCCCGATTTTTTAATTGCTTCGTTGCCTCAAAAGGGCAGTCTGCCAATGAAGCTATTCTTCGGGATAGATGGATTTGGGCGACCAGACTGCCCTTTTGAATTACTATGAAAATTGAATCTAATAACATCAAATACTTTGTCTACGCCCGGAAATCCTCGGAAAGTGAGGATAGGCAGGTACAGTCTATTGACGATCAGATTAATCGACTCAAACTTTTAGCTCACGACTTACACCTGGAAATTAAAGAAATCTACACCGAAGCTAAGTCAGCTAAAAAACCAGACAATCGTCCCCTCTTTGATGAAATGCTTAAACGCATTGAGAACGGAGAAGCTAACGGGATTTTATGCTGGCAAATTAACCGTCTATCTCGTAATCCTATCGATAGCGCCAAAATTCAATGGCTCCTTCAACGACACGTGCTCAGATCGATCCAAACCATGGATAGACAGTACCTACCCGATGATAATGTTCTTCTCTTCAATGTTGAAAGCGGGATGGCTAACCAATTCATTCTAGACCTCAGCAAAAACGTTAAACGAGGCATACAGAGTAAACTGGAGAAAGGCTGGAGACCTGGTTCTGCCGCTGCCGGTTACTCTAATGACTTGCTAAACCATACCATCACTAAAGATCAAGAACGGTTTAATCTCATCCGGCGAGCCTGGGATTATATGCTAACTGGAAGTTATACTGTCCCTAAAATCTTGGATATTTTGAATAACGAATGGGGTTTTCGATCAGCTAAAAAGAAAAGGAGTGGCGGAGTACCACTCGGCACGAGCAGTCTCTATCATATTTTTACGAATATCTTCTATACGGGAATAATCTCTCACAACGGCCAACAATACCAAGGGAAACATGAGCCTATGGTAACTCTGGAAGAATATGACCGCGTACAGATGCTATTAGGGCGGAAAGGTAAACCGCGGCCTAAAAAACATGTCTTTGCCTTTACTGGCATTATCCGGTGCGGTGAATGCGGTTGTTTATTTACCGCAGAGAATAAACGAAAGTTGATAAAGAAGACCGGCAAAGTAAAGGAATACACGTTTTATCACTGCACTCGAAAGAAGAAAGATATTTCCTGCTCGCAAAGAGCCTGTATTACCGTAGAAAATCTTGAAAAACAGATCGAGGAAGAAATCGAACGCTATACCATCCTGCCCGAGTTCCGGGACTGGGCACTGGAAAAATTAAACGCTAGCAATGATACTGAAGTTGAAGATCGAAGTAGAATTTATGAGCAGCAGCACAACGCTCTTGAGGACACCCAGAAACAGCTCGATACTTTGACGCAGATGCGTTTTCGCGAGTTGATTGATGATGAGATGTTTATCAGACAGAGTAACGAGCTAAAAGCCAAAATTGGTCAATTAAAGCAACAAACTCAAGAAACAGAGGGACGAGCCGAGCGCTGGCTGGAATTAAGCGTTAAGACGTTCAACTTCGCCACCTACGCTCGGATTAAGTTCTTAACTGGCGATTTACAGATCAAAAAAGAAATACTGATGGCATTAGGTTCGAACCCGACCATAAAAGACGGAAAACTCGCTATTCAAGCGAATGAATGGCTTCAGCCGATTGCCGATGGCTATCCGGCCTTAGAAGCTGAATACCGAAGGTTAGAACCAGAGATAAGGGGCACCACTAAAGTAAAAACAGAGGTTTTATCCTCTGTAATTACAAGGTTGCAGGCGCGGTAGGAATCGAACCCACGCAGGTGGTTTTGGAGACCACCGTACTACCATTATACGACGCGCCCAGATTCCCGCAGTACGCGGGAGTACTACTATATCGAGATATAAAACGATTTTCAAGAGGCACTTATACCGTTGGATGCGGTGTTTCGGCCGACGGTTCTGCTGATGGAGTTACCGGTTTTACGGTCACAATCACTGCCAACAGGTAAGCCAAAAGTGACAGGGAGTAGAGATACGGAATGTTGAACCCTAGAATGGTAATAACACAGGTAACGAGAAGCGGCAAGGCCGGGGCAAACAGACCAACCGTGAATAATTCTCCGTAGCGCCAGGGACGCTTTAAAAAGCTCGCGATGATGAACGCGATACCATCCACCAGTACCAGACTCACCAAATGCCCAACGACGAGGCCGATGAAGATTATGACCATCAGCACAAGTGCGATCACTATAGCGCCCGTGAACGAGGTCACGCGCTCAGCAAATTTTTGCAGATCAGAGCGGCCAACCGAAACCGTGCCAAACTCGCTAAATGGGTATGTTTTTCGTTCCCCTTTCTTCTCTGAAAACATTTCGATGCCGGTGCGATTGATGACCACGATCTCGCCTTCTGGTTTTTTTACCAAACTATCAATGGTCGGGGTGGTGCTCGAAATCGTATCGAGAACAAACAAGAACGGTCCTTCAGGATCGCGCTGGATAAACGGCTGAATAATACCCGTTACTTTCAACGTGCCGCTCGCAATCTCAGCTTTGAAATCTGGCACGGTTGCCAGCACCTCTTTTTCAATCGAACGCAGCCCTGGCACCACGATCGTGGTCGCAACAACCGCAAAAATGAGGCTCATCAGCGCACTAAACGCAAAAAAGAACTTCCAGGCTCGTTTGCGCTCGGTTCGCACGGCCGCAAGCCACGTAACATCAAATAAGCTGTGATAAAAGCTGGTAAAGAAACCCATACGTACAGATAAAAACGACACAAGCGAGGGTGAGCCTCGCTTATGACTTATTTGCTCTCTTTATGCGCTGTGTGAACAACGCACATTTTGCAATGTTTTCTTTTCTCAAGACGGCCTTTTATTTTTGAATTTTTATGTTCGAAATAATTGCTCCGTTTACACGTAGTGCACTGGAGAGAAATACGGTTGTCAGTTGCCATACAAATCAATTAAGTACTGATTTCAGAGTTTTGGGTATATTAACGCAAAAAAATGTTATTATACTGAAATCTTGTGATGATGGTATCATATACAAACAAAAAGTCAAGCGGCCATCTGTCTCTTTGACCTGAGGGCTTTTTGATGCTAAGATCAGCTTATATTTCGTATATCTATGCCCTCCTCTATCCAACCACTTAAAGGTACGCGTGACTTTTACCCCGAAGACCTGGCGCGACGCGAAGCACTCCTCTCCCCTATCAAAAAAACTATTGAGTCGTACGGCTATCTCCCCTACGAAGCACCTATTCTTGAGCCACTCTCACTGTACGCCGCCAAATCGAGTACCGAAATTATTGAACGGCAATCGTACGTATTTGAGGATAGAGGGGGTGAAAAACTCGTACTCCGACCAGAAATGACTCCTTCGCTCGCTCGCCTTATCGCTGCCAAACAACGTGAATTACCGTCAATTGTACGCTGGTACAGCTTCCCCGAATGTTGGCGCTACGAACGACCGCAAAAAGGTCGGCTACGTAATTTTTTGCAAATTAATGTCGATCTTATTGGATCTGACACGGCCGAAGCTGATGCTGAGGTATTAGATCTCGCGCTTGCCATGATCACGTCACTCGGCACTGACATGAAAAAAATTCAACTTCGGCTCAACGATCGCCGCCTGCTCGAACACTGGCTGGTCGAGGCTGGCTGCGCACCCGAAAACTGGACAGCCCTACTTGGCACACTTGATGCTCGCGACAAAATGGAGCCTGATGCCTTTGTGACCGAACTCACCAAACACAGTACACCGGCAGCGACCGAAAAACTTATCAAACTCCTCGCCACACCACTCCCCGAAATTCTTGCCTCCTCGTACGGAGAACGACTCACCGCCGTCGTAAGCATTCTCGAAAAACGTGGTTGGAAAGATTCAATCGTCGTCGATCCGACCATCATTCGCGGTTTTACCTACTACACGGGCCTTGTTTTTGAGGTATATGAAACATCTGGGACGTTCCGACGGGCAGTTTTCGGTGGTGGACGCTATGATAATTTGGTAGAAGCTGTTGGTGGCTCACCAGTCTCGGGGATTGGGTTTGGCGTGAGTGATGTGTCGCTCGAAGAAATGCTGGCGGCGCAGAATATCGCACTTCAACCAGCTACAGAGCCGCGGATCGCCGTGATTCCTTTTAGTGATACGGAAGCGCCTTATGCAGCAGAATGCCTCACCACACTGCGTACTGCCGGCATCATTGCCGAACAAGCACTCCCCCCGTACGACCTTAAAAAACAGCTAAAATTGGCTACCAAATTAAACACTACTCACGCCGTACTTATTTTCCCCGATGAAATTGCCAAAGAAAATGTGGTGGTGCGCAATTTATCGAACGGTGAACAAACAATATGTGCAATAAAAAACTTACCACAGATTGTTCTTCAACAATAATATGAACACCACCACCTTCACCATCGTCGTAGCCTCACAAGCAGAACCAAAACTCAATGCCGTTCGCGAAGCATGCACAAACCTTCATCTGAACATCAGTACTCTTAAGGGAGTTTCTGCCCCCTCAGGTATCAATGATCAACCGTGCGGCGACGAAGAAACCGCTCGCGGTGCCCACAATCGTCTCGCCCATGCAGAGGCGGCCGAGCCAGGGGCAGATCTTTATATCGCCATTGAAAATGGCGTTCGGAGCGACGGGCATGACCGTTGGTTTGATTTTGGCGTCATCATGATTTCTGATCGTACAAAAATGGTTACTACACATTCGATGGCACTAGAAATACCGACGAGTGTTATCGAAACCGTCAAACAGCGGGGGTTCAACAACACCACGATTGGTAAAATTATGATGGAACTTGGCGAGACCCAACATCACCAAGATCCTCATAAAGAACTAACTCAAGGACTTTTCCCACGCCAAAAAATTCTATCACTCGCAATAGAGTTAGCTCTTACGCAACTTTTGATTCAAACACATCTCCCAACATCAGTTTAAAACCATCTTCACCCAAAATCTTAACACCAAGCATCTCCGCCTTATCTTTTTTTGAGCCAGGATTCTCCCCCACCACTACGTACGTTGTTTTTTTACTAACTGATTCAGAGACATCACCGCCCAGAGCTTTAATTTTTTCTTTTGCTTCATCTCGACTCATACTTGAAAGCGTGCCAGTGATAACAAACGTCTTGCCGCGCAGTAGACCGACTTCTGACTTCGGACTTCGGACTTCGGACTTTATTTCCACACCATTCTGCATTAATTTTTCTACAAATTTCTGCTGAGCAGGATCACTAAAATATGATTTCACCGACTCAGCAACTTTTTCACCAATACCATACACCTCATACAACTGCTCGATTGAAGCCTCTTTAATTTTTCCGAGTGTGCCAAAATGCTCGGCAATATCTTCGGCGGTTTCTTCACCCACCTGCGTGATACTGAGTGCCACCAAAAAACGAGCAAGGCTGACCGAACGCGCGGCCGCAATTGACGAAACAAGATTCTCGGCTGATTTTTCGGCAAATCGCTCGAGGGGCAACAAATCCCCCACTTTTAGCGCAAACAAATCAGCCGCATCTTGGATTAAACCTTCGTTCAAGAGCTGCTCAACAATCTTGATACCACAACCATCAATATCAAACGCATGCTTGCCCACAAAATGAGCGATTCGCTCCAACTCTTGGGCATAGCATTTTGGATTAAGACAGTAGAGTGCAACCAATCCAGTATCTGTTGTCTGTTTACTGTTGTCTGCTGTCTTTTTACCTACCTGCCCACCACATACGGGACACGCCTTTGGCAATTCAATCCTTCCTTCATCACCCCGACGCATTTTTTCGAGCACGCGCACAATTTTTGGGATAATATCGCCTGCTTTCTCCACCACCACCGTATCTCCAATTTTAACGCCGAGCCGCTCGATTTCATCAAAATTATGGAGAGTAGCATGCGTCACGGTAGTCCCGGCTAGCCTGACCGGCTCCATGAGCGCGACCGGCGTCAGAGCACCAGTACGCCCCACTTGCCAGTACACCTCGCGTACCACCGTTGTTCCCTGCTCAGCCGGAAACTTAAAAGCAATTGCCCAGCGCGGTGCTTTGCCGGTAAAACCAAGTGCGTCTTGATATTTTTTTTGATTCACTTTAATGACTACCCCATCAATCCAAAACGGTTGCGAATTTTTTTTACTTTCCCACTCACGGTAAAACTTCATCACCTCCGTCATAGCCTGACACACCCGCCAATGTTCGTCAGTTTTAAAACCTAATTTTTTGAGGAGCTGCAACTCTTTTTCTTGGGTAGAAATATCAAATCGATCAAAACTGTCATTTCGAACGGAGCGCGGCGAAGTCGAGGTCTCAGATCCTCCAAGGAGAGAATCGCTTGACGAAGGGATTCCTCCACTACGCTCGTTCCTCGCTCCGGTCGGAATGACAAGTGTGGACACGTCATAAGCAGTGAGCGCCAATTTTCTCTCGGCCACAATCTGCGGATCAAGCTGCCTAATGGTTCCGGCAGCGGCATTACGCGGGTTAGCAAACAATGGTTCGTCACGGCGTTTTCGTTCGGCATTGATCGTTTCAAGCATTGTCCGCGCGAGCCACACCTCACCCTCTGCAATCAAATCAACCGGCTCTGCCAAGCGAAGTGGGACACTCTGAATGGTTTTCACATTGAGCGTGACATTCTCCCCCACCTTACCATCACCACGCGTCGCCGCCGTCACAAGCAACCCTTGCTCGTATGTCAACACCATGTGCAACCCATCAATCTTAAGTTCACACACATACGAAATATCTGCTGGCCGCGCGCCCAGTTCTTTTTCAAGCATTTTCAAAATCCGCTCTTCCCAATCGCGCACGTCTTGTTCGTCGAAGGCGTCGTTGAACGACCACTGCGGTACCTGGTGGGTAATTTTCTCAAAACCTTCGAGTGGTTTTCCCGCCACGCGCTGTGTTGGCGAATCAGGAGTTATGAGTTCTGGATGTTCTGACTCGATGTTTCTCAGTTCATCCATGAGCGGGTCATACATAGCATCAGTTACTTCGGGGTCATTAAGTACGTGGTAGCGATAGCGCAAATCATCAATCTGGGCACGTAGTCGTGCAACTCGTTCTGAGAGAGTGTGTTTGAGTGTAGTCATAAAAAACATGATTTATCATAAGCAGAGCGTTTCGAAATAGAATCAACAGCATTTCCAGTATATCGCAGGCGGACTTTAAAAAAAACTGTGGCCAAACCACAGACATCCACGCGGATAGCAACCACAAACAACCGCGTAATTAATGATTTTAATTATAACCATAATAATCTTGACAAGACAACACTATCATACTACCATCTCGTACACACAAACATAACTACTGGAGTAGACGTCGTGCGCAAACTACCGCGAGACACCGCTCTTTTCATCATCGTAAAATATCTGAAAATGATTTGCGCGCTCGAGGCATGGGAGGTCCGTTGGGAACACGGGAAATTTGAAATTATCGACACTGGCATTCCCGACTATGTCCTGTCAATGACGTTCAGTCCGTTTTGGCTTGCTCCCGATTTTACCGGCTGTTATAAAAAATTGAAACAGCTTGGTGCGCGTTTTAACTCGCCCCATATCAATGACTACTCAACAGCCAGCCAACGATCGTTAGAAATCTTCATCCCACGGTGGTTTGTCGAAAAAATTACCGACGACATGCTGTTTGAACACGCCGCTTAGTACCAGCATGCTCAGCGGTTTTTTTATTCACCCGCCACCACAACCACAAACTCACCACGAGCGTCTTTCATCACATCAACTAACTCAGCCGCCGTACCACGGTAGGTCGTTTCGAACATCTTCGTGAGCTCACGACAAACCACCAACTGGCGAGTAGGCGCGAGAATTTCTTTAAGCTCGCCCAAACATTTCAAAATACGATGTCCTGATTCAAAAAAGACGCTCGTATGTTTTGATTCAGCAACCATTTCAAAAAATTGTTTTCGTTTATTTTTGTGCGGCGGAAAACCAAGAAATAAAAATTTATCGGTCGGGAAACCAGAAATAGACAGAGCAGCTATCGCCGCGGAAGGACCAGGGATGGGAGTGACTTGTATGTCATGACTGATTTTACCAATCAACTCATTCCCCGGATCACTAATACCTGGCGTTCCCGCATCAGTCACGAGCGCCAAATGTTTCCCACTCTCCAGCTGAGACTGTATTTCTTTGATCGCTCGCGGCGTGCTGTGATGATGATAGCTCACGAGCGGTTTTTGAATACCAAAATGATCGAGTAATTTTTTGGTTACCCGTGTATCTTCACACAAAATGAGATCGGCCGCTTTAAGCGTCTCAAGCGCTCGCAGCGTAATATCTTGCAGATTGCCGATCGGCGTGGCAACGATTGAAAGTTGACCCATACCTAAACAGAAATTTTTTCCTCTTCTAAACCCAGATTTGAATACCGACGCCAACGCAATTCTGTTGGTTGAATCCGAACAACGATGACTTCTCCGGTCGTATGTTTAAGAAGCGGTAACACCGTCTCCACATCTTGCTCACCCTGAACAATCTTAGCGAGTGATAGCAGACGATCGGCAATGTGCGCCTCATCTTCAGACAACACGGTTGCAACCCCGCGTACCTCGACGACTTCTTTCGTTGTCGGTTTTGGCACCGTCAACACAACATTGTTTTGATGCTCAATGTTGAGCATTTTTCGGCTCGCGCTGCGAGTAACAAAGTAGAGCGCGTTGTCGTGTTCAACCAAATAATAAATAAATGCCGCATCAGGAAAACCATTTGCTCGAACTGTTGACAACACACCAGTTTTTTCGCTTTTAAGAAAACCAAAAATATGGTGCTTGTGCTCCTGAATAGTTCCCTCCATAAGAAAATGAAAAAAGTTAGTACTAATACCTTACAGAACTGCTGAACTTTCTTCAAGCTCTTGCATTTTGATAACCGCGAGCCGACGACGATTGCGGTACACGATAATGAGAGCACTAGCCATATATAGACCGGTTACAACAAACGGAACACCCGGGCGCGTATGCTCAAAAAGCCAGCCCGCAGCAATCGGTGCTAGCACCATACTCAGCGAAAAAACCGAGTTTAACACACCGAGCACCTCGCCTTTCATCCTCGGATCAATAGAACTGAGCGCTTGGCTCGTCATGACTACGCGGAGTACTGCCTGACCAAACGTGGTGAATACCATGCCAATAATAAAAATCGGCAAACTCCCAATCGCCAAGAGCCAGTGACCAGCGCCAAAGGCGATAATCATATACACTTCAAGCTGCGGCTCTTTGAACTTCTTGAGCCAAAAATGTTTGATACCCACCCCCTGATTAACCGCAATAACAAGTCCAACACCAGTCAAAAACAACCCGGTAATAAATGCGCTGAAACCAAAAACCTGACTCACGTAGAGCGAAAATACTGCTTGAGCGGTGGTAGCGGCGAGTCCAAACAAAAACCACACCAGATACGCCGGACGAAGATTAGCATCACGGAGCGCACGAATGATGGGTGCAAACGGGTTAAGACGAAGCGGGGCGGTATTACGGTGCGTATTTGTTTCAGGTAAAATGAACACCGCCAGGAGCGCGTTCAAAAGCGACATGATACCCACCACCCAAAACGGCATGGTAGCACCACCAAAATGGCTGAGTACACCTCCGAGGAGTGGACCAACAATAAATCCAATACCAAACACCGCTCCAATCATACCGAGGTTGTGCGAACGTTCTTTGTCGTCTTTGGCAATATCTACAAGACAGCTCTGAGCCGTGGTAATGTTCCCGGCTGCCAAACCATCGATAATTCGGCCGGCAAAGAGCCAGATCACGTTGTGCGCTGCCGCAAACATGAGCCAGCCAATGGCACTGCTGACAATACTGCCAATTAAGACCCAGCGGCGACCAATGCGGTCAGATAATGACCCTAAGACTGGTGAGCTGAAGAATGAGAAAAGCGAATATACCGCAAAAAGCGCAGTCACGGTGAAAGCGCCAACTCCAAACGACTCAACATAAAACGGTAGTACCGGAATAATGATGCCGATGCCCAAAATATCGATACACACCGTGAGTAAAATAAGAAATTTGATACGAGACATATAAAATTACGTACTAAGGAATAGGTAGTTTTTTGCTAAAATAAGCTAAAGAATACTAGCATACTCCTGAGAAAAAGGCAAGGTTTGTGGGGGTACACCGTACCTTATTATACTAATCCCCGCCTACCCTTGACAAAAAGCAAAATTTAGGCTAATCTTAGCTATTCCTATAGCTATTCCTCAACAGGGATGACAGTGAAATTCGCTGCC
>JBPOHP010000122.1:0-2597 GCA_052035445.1 Candidatus Magasanikiibacteriota bacterium | reverse complement strand
GTGTGTAGAGAAGAACGACCTAAATTTTGAAGAACCAAATGTGTTTGAAATATAAAGATGAGCGGTTGCTTCGGAGGCATGCTGCATTTTACCGTCTTCAGCCGCAATTTTTTCAAGCGCTCCGGCTAGCCCTTCGGGATAGCGAGTAGCCAAAGCACCTGAGGCATCGGCCAAAAATTCTCGTTTACGGGATACTGCGAGTTTAATGAGCTCGGCTACAAACGGAGATAGTAGTGCCAACACAAGCCCAACAATCATAATGATTCCCCGCGCCTCACTACCTTCTTTACTGCTGCGGCGTGAACCGAGCCAGTTTGAGCCACTCAAGAAAAAATTTGCCAAGATACTGATCGCACCAACTAGCACAGCGGTCAACATTAAAAACCGCGTGTCGTAATTTTTGACATGTGATAGCTCATGCGCAATCACACCCTCTAATTCTTCATTATTAAGTTTTTCAATCGCACCGGTCGTGACTGCGATTGAAGCATGCTCGGGTGAACGGCCGGTCGCAAACGCGTTGATCGCTGGATCGTTCATAATATAAACTTTTGGTACCGGTAGCCCCGTCGCGATCGACAAATTTTCGACCAGACGGTAAAGGTAAGGGTTTTCGTCTTTGCCTATCGCTTGTGCGCCACTGGTCGAGAGCGCTACTTTATCACCGGCATAATACGAGAATAATGCTGACCCAGTAGAAATAAGCAGGGCCATGATCAAATAACCTTCTGGCGGCGCATTTTGCGCATACGCAAAGACGTACGCCAAACCCACCAGCATGGCCGTAAACAGGCTCATCAAGAGTACTGATTTTCGTTTGTTGGAGGTGATTTCTTGGTAGATCATACAAAAAAAGGCAAACAGTCGACATGATTTTGTCTGTCATTGCGAGCCCGAGGCACGAGGGCGTGGCAATCTCGTTGGACTAGTACGTTTCTTGCTAGCAGAGTCTAAGGTTAACTCAATGAGATTGCCACGTCGGTCATACTTCCCTCCTCGCAATGACATGGATCAAAACCTAAGTCCCAAACAATTTCGCCGCCGTCTCCCCCATCACACCCGGCGCAGCGGCAATCGATCTATGCCAAATACAGCGTGAGTGTGAGCATCGAGGATCATACGGATCTTAAAACTTCACCTGCACATTCTGGCGCTCCCCCTCAGCAGCCTGGAAGAAATCATATTTAGTGAACGACAACATACCGGCAATAAGATTGGTAGGGAATACTTGAATCTTGGTGTTGAAATCGCGGACATTGCCATTATAGAAACGGCGGGCAGCTTGGATTTTGTTTTCGGTATCAGACAACTCATCTTGCAACTGAGCAAAATTTTGGCTGGCTTTGAGTTCTGGATAATTTTCGGTGACCGCAAACAAGGTCTTCAGCGTGCCGGAGAGCTGGTTTTCAGCGGCTTCACGCTCGGCAATGGTAGCGCCCGGTTTATCGTGCATAGTCATGGCAGCGGTCCGAGCTTCGGTCAATTTTACGAGCGTTTCGCGTTCGTGCGTCATGTATCCTTTGACGGTTTCCATGAGATTGGGGATCAAATCATAGCGACGTTTGAGCTGGACATCGATATCGCTATACGACTCATCAACCTGATTTTTACCGCGAATTAAGCCGTTATACGTGATAATAAGCCATAACGCAACGATTGCCACGAGGCCAAGGATGATGTACAGTGAGGACATATGTTTTTGTAGTTTAAAGTAATAACTTCATTCTAACAGACAGGGGTAGGGCGTCAATGTCACACACAGTGTCATTGCGAGGACGAGCGTAGCGAGGGACGAAGCAATCCCATCGCTAACAGAACCAATCTTGATCTAACGAGATTGCCGCGTCGTCCCCGCTGTGGCAGGCCCTCCTCGCAATGACACCGCTTAATATCTATGTTCACCACCATCCTCATCTTCATCGCCGTCCTCATGGTTCTTGTCCTCACTCACGAATGGGGGCATTTTGTAGCCGCTCGACGGAACGGTATTAAAGTTCATGAATTTGGTTTTGGCTTTCCGCCCCGACTCGGCGGTATTCTTGTGCTCAACAAACAAGCGAGCGCCCCTGCCGAACTGCCCAAGCGAAAATATCGTTGTATTCTGGGCAATGTTGAAGAGACGATGTTTGTGCCAGAAGAACACTATACGATCGGAACATTGTACTCGATCAACCTCTTACCACTCGGCGGTTTTGTAAAAATTAAAGGCGAAAACAGTATCGACGAACACGCGAATGATCCGGATAGTTTTGCCACCAAAAAAACGTGGCAAAAATCGCTCGTGCTGTGTGCGGGCGTACTCATGAATGTACTCACCGCGTATGTACTCATCACTGCCGGCATGATCGCCGGTTTGCCACAAGATGTTGGGCAACTGACTGACATCTCCAACGTCAGAGATCGAAAAATTGAAATTTTAGAAATAATACCTGGCCGCCCAGCAGACATTGCAGGCCTACAAACCGGCGACATCGTGCGCAAACTCGACGCACTCGATAATCCGCGCATTGCGCAGATGCAAGAGTACGTTGATAAAGCACAAGGAAAAACCATCAAAGTTACGGTAGAGCGCGCTGGCACGCTCATGGTTAAGGATG
>JBPOHP010000073.1:0-7521 GCA_052035445.1 Candidatus Magasanikiibacteriota bacterium | reverse complement strand
GGATGGTTGGGAATGCGGCAAATCACCGTTGAGCGACCACCAGTCACTGGTAAAAGTTTTGAATAAAGTGGTAAATCAAGTAACAAACTTACAGGGCCGGGAGAAAAATTTTCTAAAATAATGCGCGATACCATTGGAATACTCGCCACCCACTGTTCAATCTGTTCTATCGAAAAAAAATGACAGATAAGAGGATTATCTCGCGGTCTCTTTTTTATCACATACACCAAATCAACCGCCCGCTCGTTAGTGGCGCACGCCCCAAGACCATATACAGTCTCAGAAGGAAAAACGACGGTTTTCCCTTGCTGCAAAAGTTTAACACCATCCATTACAGAAACGCGCATACATCAAGAATATTCTTATAAAACGTATAGCCCTTGCCGCAACGGCTAAGGGCTACACTCATTAACAGACTACCTGATTTAAAATTTTACCGCAATCCTTAAAAACTCTATCTCGTTTTCTGGCAACCCAGAAGGATTATCATGTTTAAAAATGATAAAACCTTTCTGCGCAGTACCTTTTTTAAACGATAGCGAACCATTAAACGAGACCTGCTCTCCATGTAGCGCTGCCCGAGCCCAGTCCTCATTTGTGACAACCGACCCTTCACCCAAACTTTTTCCATTCTCATCAACAATTTGAACCGGCATACTTCCTTCAAAAAATGAACTGCCTAAAGCCATGCCGGTTAATCGCACCGGTGAAACAATTTTCGTATCAGCCAAGATACCTGATAATTTTATCTCTTTACGTGCTTCCACCGCACATGCCCCACGACTCACAATGCGAGCACCGGATTTCTTTGCATTACACTCATTACTATACGTTTCTCGCAGAGGTAAGCATGGTGCACGAAAACACTGCACATCAAGTTCTCCACATACCGGATTATACTCTTCAGTACATACGGTATCGACTGACGTTCCAGTCATAGTGTTTTGACCCTGTTTCATACCAAGCTCTTGTACATACTCTTTACACATGACGGCTTTAGTTTTTTGAGAAAGCAACGAGCGAGCCGGTACAAAAAAAGGCGCCATCATGAGAACACATACTATGATAACCAAAAATATGAGGCACAGTAAGATTTTATTAAAAACATAACTGTCGCCGTGAGTATGCGCAGAAGCATCATGTCGCACACTCGTATTTTCATTTTTTTCTATCGGCGCGGCTGCTTTTAAAGCACTGGCTCTTGGTTTTCGTGGTTTTGAGGAGATTGTTGGTGGCATAAAAAAGTATAAATATATTTTAGTATACCACACCTAAGAATCGTGTTCAAAAAAATAACGGCTTTCGCATGTTATGCATAACACGTTACTTTGTTATAATTCACTTCGAGAAGAATCGTTCTTAACAGTGGAAAAACTTCGGGCTGCAAAATACGTGGTAAGCGGAACGGCGATTATAAGCGCTGAACTACCAACAAGTGTGCGCACCACCTCTTCGGCGATAAAATTACTATTGAACATCAACCAAAGTGGTATATTTTTGTGCGAAACGTATAGTAAAACCACAGGAAATGCTGCGCCAACATAGGCCAAAACCAATGTATTTACGAGCGATGCAATATGCTCTTTACCGATCGACAAACCACGACGATATAATTCGCGTACCGAGAGCGCTGGGTTTGCCCGCTGAAGTTCTTCAACTGCAGCTGCCTGCGCTGTAGTTACATCATCAAGTACACCCAAAACACCGATCATGATACCACCCATAAGTAGTCCACGCAGATCAATCGGCGAATCTTCTATTTGTAAATAAAATGCTTCTTCTGTGCCACCACCCGTTAAGTGAGCAAGTGCGACTGCGCAATAGTTGAGTGCAGCAGCTATTGCAAGTGTGCACAAACTGGCAACTACCGCGACACTCGTTCTTCTGGTAAATCCGTGCGAAATATATACTGAGAGAACGATTATGATTACACCAGCAATCAAAGTTACTATAAGAGGATTCTCACCTGCCAAAACGCGTGGTGCGATACCGTAAAAAATTATTGCAGTACTTATGACCATGCCGAGCAAAGCTGTCAATCCACGCTTTCCACCAAACGTCACCGCTAGCACAAAAAACAGCACCACCATGACAAAAAGCCGTCCATTACGGTAATGATCGGCCACATAGTACATATCTGGCGTAGCCGCGTGCGCCGGTTTTGTAAGAATAATTTCATCACCCACAGAAACTTTTTGATGTGTATCAATCGCAAATAAGCCACCATGATGTATGGTAATATTCTTTCCCCGATCTGGCCCCTCAGCTAGTTGCACCACAATTTTTTGAAAAGGCTGAGTAGACCCATCATCGAATGTTTTGAACCCTTCCTCGTTAATCGCAACGACTCGTGATCGAACGTACGTGTCTTGACTATCTGGACTATCCCGAGTAACGACTTGATTATCATCAACTGTTGAAGTAGACATACCATAAACAGGGCCGCTCATTAGGCAGATCAGTAACATACTTATAGTACATAAACGCACGAAGGTGGACAGCATAGGATTTAAAACATCACATATACACTATCATAGTACGAATAAAAATTACCTCAGTCAAAAAAATACGGCAACGTGCCGTACCCCCACCACGAGACGAACGTTCGTGTTTAGCATAGTCGTGATGGCGAGCTCACAAGAATCGTTCGAGTTATAAGCGAAACCCACGGATCAAGCCACTCCAAAAAAAGGCCAAAGATCATCCATGCTGGCGCGTATGGCAGATAAATCAAGCCGCCGAGCACTGCCCCTGGACGCCCTGAGTAGTCCCACGGGCATGTTCCGGTCGTAACCACCAACAGTGCTCCACAGAGTGCCTCGACCGAAAAAACGATTGTCGCATACGTCAACCCTCGCCACCACCATGGCCTACCTCTGCACAGCAGATAAAAAACCGGTCGAAGCAGTAGTGCTCCCACGCCGTAGACCACCATCATCCAGATATATGTGTAGCCCTTGAGCACCCAACGACCTGATACTGATGTCCCAGAAACGAACAAACAGTGGTACGAAAGTTCACACCAATCAAAGCCAGCTGTCCAAACAACTTCAACCAACATGCCGACAATCGCAAAAATAATGGCTTTCCACCCATAAAACTTCAGTGTGGAAATGATCTGGGGCTGAGAGAATGTCTGACGCATGACGCACCGCCTTTCTTGATTTTTTTTGGTTTTGAAAATGCTCTATTAAAAATTACCATAACAAAAAACAATAGTGATTGTCTAGATACAGAAGAGATTCTATAAAAAAACAAACCGCCCGATACCTTAATGGTACTAGAGCGGTAGGAAATGAACGTCGTCATGGCATCCTCCTCGGTGATATTCTTAGGATTAGATTACCGGTTTCAACTTCGGTCTCTTCGATCTCAGCCAAATATTCTTCCAGGTAACCAGCCTGGATATTGCGCTGCCCTCCCCGCGGGGCATTGCGCGATTTGTGACCTCCTCCACCGCCGGTTCCTGCCCGGCGCAAGCGCCAGGATTCAAGCACCGGGTTGCGGTCGCCACCACTCCTTGGAACAGTCTGTTTCTTCGACACGAGACACCTCCTTTTTGGTTGCGAGCGAATTACAACTGCCGACGTATTTATTCATTCCTGAAGTGAAAAGTCAAGCCATCTGTGCAAATGAACTACCCTGCAGCAAGCTAACAGGAATTGAAACCACGTCCGTCCGCCTAGGCGAGCGGATTCAAAAAAAGAAAAAACCACTGAACCTTCGTTCAGCGGCTGGGTAGGCCATTCGGTGGCGGACTACCGATTACTTCTTGCGTGCCCGGCAACGATCGAAGCCGAGGGCTTTTTGCAGCTTGGTGTGGTACGCCCGGTAGGGCCGTTCGCCTTTTTCCAAGGCCTCGAGCGCCTTCACCGGCATATTTGCTTTGCGCGCGAGCTGCTCGAGCGAAAGACCCTGGCGTTCACGCTCGGCATGCACTGCTTTGGCGAGGTCAATCTGAGCTGTTTTGAGCGCAACGCCGTAGGCGAAAAACGGATCATCCGCCGCCAGCTTGCGGAAGTAGTCACCGACATTTCCGCCAATGTGCGGATTCTTTTTCTCTTGATTTTCCTGACCCATCGAACATTCCTCCATCGTGCGGCCGCGTGCCGCCAGTTTAGCCATAACACCGTGTTCTGGCTATACCGGCAGCACTGCCGGAGAGATGCTCTAGCCCTGCAATTTTGCTTTGCGGCGAGCTTCACTCTCGTTCAAAATCATTTTGCGGATACGGATAGTTTTTGGCGTGATTTCTACCAATTCGTCATCACCAATGTATTCAAGCGCATCTTCCAGATCCATAATGTGTGGTGCGTTGAAATGCTCATCTGAGCCATCACCTTTCGAGCGCATGTTGGAGAGCTGTTTGGCTTTACAGACGTTAACGCGCAAATCACCACTGCGGCTCTGCTGACCTACTACCTGACCTTCGTATACCTCAACGCCAGGGCCAAGGAATAGCACCCCACGATCTTGCACATTGAGCAAACCATACAGGTTGGTGGTACCGGTTTCGTGAGCAACAAGAGAACCTTGTGGGCGCTCTTCCCAACCGCCCGGATCAACATCGTAGCCAAAGAAAATAGTATTGATAATACCCAAACCTTTGGTATCGGTTAAAAATTCAGTGCGGTACCCAAACAAACCGCGGGTTGGAATGATAAATTCGAGGAAGGCCACGCCATTTTCGGTACGCAAATCACGCATTTGTCCGCGGCGGCCACCCATTTTTTGAATCACGACACCGGAATACTGCTCAGGAACTTCGATGAATACATTGTCGTACGGGCACTGTTTCTGGCCGTCAATCTCTTTGATAATTACTTGTGGGCGAGAAACCTGAAATTCAAACCCTTCACGGCGCATACGCTCGATGAGGATGGCGAGATGCAATTCACCGCGACCAGACACAACCCAATCCCCTTCCGCACCATCTTGTACTTTGAGCGCTACATCGTTTTCAACTTCTTTAAACAAGCGCTCGCGAATTTGGCGAGAGGTGCTAAACTCACCTTCTTTACCCGCAAACGGTGAGTCGTTCACACTGAACGTCATTTTAACGGTCGGTTCATCAATCGTGATGGTTGGTAGCGCAACTGGATTGGCAACATCAGCGATCGTTTCACCGATCATCACATCAGGGATACCAGCCACTGCCACAATGTCTCCGGCCTGAGCTGCGGTGGTTTCTACGCGATCAAGACCACTAAAGGTGAACAAGTTCATCAGACGGTATTTTTTCATCGCGCCATCACGGTTGATGTGCATGATGTCTTGGTTTTGTTTAATTGCACCAGCGTAAATACGGCCAACCGCAATTTTACCTTTATACGAATCGCTGTAGGTAGACACGACGAGCATCTGGAGCGGCTTAGTACTATCATCGGTCGGTGCCTGTACATGTTTCAAAATCGCCTCAAAAATTGGCGAAATGTCTTTCATTTTTTCTAAATCTGGTTCGAGACCAGCCATACCAAGACGAGCGGCGGCGTATACTACTGGGAAATTAGCAACTTCATCACTTGCACCAAGCTCCAAAAAGAGTTCTAATGTTTTATCAAGTACATACGGGATACGAGCATCTGGTTTATCAATTTTGTTGACCACCACAATCACTTTATGACCAAGTTTGAGCGCTTTTTTGAGCACAAACCGGGTCTGTGGCATGGGGCCTTCTTTAGCATCAACAAGTAAGAGTACGCCGTCGGCCATCTTGAGCACGCGTTCTACTTCACCACCAAAATCAGCGTGGCCCGGAGTATCGATAATATTAATTTTGGTAACACCTTCGGCCGAAGCTGGATCGCCCCAGAGCACTGACGCATTTTTGGAAAAAATCGTAATACCACGCTCGCGCTCGAGATCATTACTATCCATGATTGCTGCCTGGTTAACAAATTCTTTAGCCAATTTTGTTTTGGACTGGCGCAAAAGAGCGTCAACGAGGGTAGTTTTACCATGGTCAACGTGAGCGATGATGGCGATGTTACGAATGTTCATAGATTAATCAAAAACAGCCTAGATCAGCTGATGTCAACGATTTTAGCATAGATTAAATAAAAAAGCAAGTCTTTCGGGACTTACTTTTTTTGAGTTGCTACGCTGCTTTTTTTCCGTTGTTTGAGTTTTTCTTAAAATCTCCTACTTGAAGAACTTTGCCATTTCCTTGGCTCATTTGATCAACTAAAGCATCGACATCAAAATCATCCTCCACAGGAGGGCGTTGCGACAAAAGTAAAGCATCAGCATCAAGACTAATATCAGTGTTGCGAATATCGCTGGATACTACTTCATCTAAATCTTTAGGATTGATAACTAATTTTTCACGAGCCATATTGTTTTTATTAAAAAATTTCAAAATGCATATTTTTAGACGGAACACCGGCCTGCGAGAGAAGAGCGCGAACATCTTTCACCATCGGCAAACTCCCGCACAAATACCAATTTCCTTCTTTTGGCAGGTTGGCCACGTGCTCAGTAACTCGCCCGTGCGCTCCGGTCCAGGCGTCAGAGGGTTGCGACAGAGTAAGGGTGTAGCTAAAATTTGTACACGTACTTTTCAAAGCTTCTAGCCGCTCTTTACAGAATACATCATTCTCGTGCCGTACACCAAATACGAGGTGCATACGACCCGGATATGGCTTGGCTGCCTCATCTTCGAGCATGCTGATGATAGGCGCAATGCCCGAGCCGGTTGCCACAAATGTTTTGGCTGCTGCCTGCTCAGGCACAACGACGAATCGACCTTCAGGGCCACGAAACGAGATACTCTCACCTACCTGGATCTTTCGGAGATACTCAGACGCTTTACCCCCAGGCACAATTTTAACATACAACAGCAGGTGCTCCGCTGGTGGCGCTGAAGCGATTGAGTAGCTCCGGAGAGTCGGTGTTGTAGCGGTTGCATCCGGAATAGAACATTGCACAAACTGCCCAGCTTGAAACGAAAAACCAGCTGGTTTCGCCAACCTCAATTCGAGCATATCGGGTGTAAGAAAATTTTTTCGGACAAGTTTAACGGTATGCGCCGCTGTTCCAATCATACAAAAATTAGGCAAACAAGATAATTTAATCATAGCCACACGACTATGCGATTGTCAAAACCTGGATATAAAAAGACGGCCACATGCACTGCGGCCGAACTAATAACAAACGATCCTACTGTTACCCCCTACCACATCTGAGCTTCTTAGCAAGGGTTATGATTGAGTCAGCGGGAAGGATTATGCGGAATATAGTGGAAATGAAGATTGTGCCCAACCAGCTTCCAACACAAAACCTCGTCTAGCGAGCTGAACCAGGCAGTGCTGCCTCTTGGAGAGAAAAGATCTATTCCGACTTTGTGACAAATCGGTCGGATCAACATACTGTTGTCCGAAAATTTCTGGACATTATACGAGATCAAGTCAGAATTTATGGGGCAAGATACGACTTTGGCCCAGCTGTTGAAAGCACGAGTGTCTTCTCTCAAATCGCATCGCGTAAAAACAGGCGCGGACCCTTTATCATGTTGCTGCGCCC
>JBPOHP010000070.1:0-2491 GCA_052035445.1 Candidatus Magasanikiibacteriota bacterium | reverse complement strand
ACAATACTTGGCAAGATGTCGTATGGTTTACCAAAGATGAGGCAGATAGTGATCGTGATGGTAAGCCAGATCAGAATTTGGATGAGGCGTGGCGTCAGGGTTATGATTTTTTGTTTAGTGAAACGCGACGGCTTGTCGGGCCAAAATTTCTGATGGTAGGTAATATGGGGCCTGGACATCGGTATTACCGCGACCAGCTCAACGGTGCCTTGCTTGAGCTTTTTCCTCAATTTAGTTGGCAGTATGCCATGGGGATGTATACATATCAGGCTCATAAACCAGATCGCATAACAGTGGTAAATGGTAGTACGGTAACAAGTACGCAATTTGATGTCCAACGGATGCGCTACACGCTTGCGAGCACGCTACTGGGAAATGGTTACTTTTCATTTGATAAAGGTGATGAGCATGATCAGATATGGTGGTATGATGAATATGCTATTGATTTAGGTTTGCCAAAAAAAGCTCCAGAAACAGCAATTTCTTCTCCTTTGCCAGTACAACCGTTTTACGAACATATTCCTTGGAAACGGGAATTCGAAAACGGTATTACACTGGTCAATCCTTCCCAAAAAATACAAACCATTAAGCTGGGTAACGATTTTGAAAAAATTTTTGGCAAAGATGATCGGGTGGTAAATAATGGTCAAATTGTTGATCAGGTTGTGCTTAAGCCTGAGGATGGGATTATTATGCTTAAAACTTTTTCAACGATAAAAAATAGTGTTTTTACTAACGGTTCTTTTGTGCGGTTTTTTGATATGCAAGGATATCGAGCTCGCAACGGTATTTTTGCATGGCAGGATGCTGTGCCGTCTGGTTCCCATGTATACGTTGGAGATTTAACAGATGATGGGACTGAGGAAATGGTTGTAATAGAGGGCGCGGCGCTTAAAATATACAATCATAAAGGACTGTTGCTTGCGACACAATACCCTTATGGTGTGGCTTACGCAAAAGGTCTTGAGGTGGCGGTGGGGCAGCTCTATCCAGGAAAAATCCAGTCGATTGTTGTGGTTCCAGAGGTTGGTGGAGAGGTGGTGGTGTACTCACATGTCGGTGAGTTGATAAAGCGTTTTTATCCGTTTGGCGCGCGATATCAAGGAGGGTTTTCTGTTGCGATCTCTCGGGGTTTTTTGTATCTGGGTACGGGAAAAGGACGGGTTAGCGAAGTGCTTGTTTATGACAAAGAATTACGTAAAGCAATCCGAAGATTTCGGGTGTACGGTGCAGGGTATACGGGGGGTATTTCGGTAGCAGCTGGTGATCTTGATGGTGATGGTCAGGCAGAGATTATTACCTATCCCTATCAGGGCGCCACACGCCATATTAGATTGTTTAGTGTGCTTGGAAAGATGCGTGATGACTATGCTGTTCGTGGAATACTCGGGTCGTTTGAGGCACGGGTCGGGGTGGCTGATGTTAATTTTGATGGCAAGGGTGAGATTACATTGATTGGGAAGTGATGTGTGCAATGCTTGTGAGGTTGCTTAGGTTGCCAAGCGAATCAATAAGCATCACGAGCCTTTCAAGCAGCCTCAATAAGCCTCTCTCCAATCTTATCCATAGCAAACCAGCCTCGCCGTCTGGTCAGCCCTTGCGCTCATTTTTCTACAGCGTATCGTGCTCTTTAAGCACTGACTCACACGAGTCGGTGTTTTTGTTAAAAGTAACGAACAGATCGTGTGTGAATGTGTTTGACGAATCAGAAATGCAAACATATGCTCGAACGGTACTAACTTTTTTTATGAAACCATATTTTTTTGTGTCATTCATTATTGGATTGCTTGCCCTTGGTGGAGGTTGTTCTGCTGCCGAACAGACTAATACTCCGATCACGGAGTCGTTTTCCACAACGGCTGAGGTTGAAGTTGTGTCTACTACCACAAAACCGGAGATGATAGTTACCACTAGAACATAACACATCAACAAACCAGTCACCGAGTGGCCACCGTTTGAGTTTAATGAGCTGGGGTTTTCGATACAGTTGCCGTTTGTGAGTAGTTCGCTAAAACATGGGTATGGTTCATATTGCCCACCACATATGATACCTTGCTCGAATACTTCTACGATGTATAGCTACACTGGAGTATTTAAAAAAAATAATGACCCAAAGTATATGTTTATGGGTTCATTTTCAAAAAATTACGAATATGACCGTGACGGAGATATTACAGATATTAGCGATGTAGAATTAGGAACTAAACCGAGTATAGTTTTTTTGGCCTGATCATTTTAAGCTCCCGATACACCCTATTTCACGTACTTTTATAGCTCATAACGAAGTTGTTGTTTTTAATACCTACGACGATTACTATAAAAATAGTAGTTATGAAATGACTGAAAAAAATTTGCATTTGTTTTTCGCCTTCCATATTCCAAAAAATTTAAGGCGGTTTTTTAACTTTCGACGATCAAGATTTTCCGTTTGAAAAAATAGAGAATGCAATCAAAACGTTAAAATTTAAAAAATACGATAATTTTTAATTGG
>JBPOHP010000199.1:0-9678 GCA_052035445.1 Candidatus Magasanikiibacteriota bacterium | reverse complement strand
GCATTGTTGAACTACACTGCTACCCCGTGAAATCGTGCCGTGGTATTGCTCTTGAAAAAGCCGAAGTTGGTACGATGGGTCTACGGTATGACCGTCAGTGGATGATCGTCGACGAACGCGGCATGTTCGTGGCGCAGCGGGAAAGCGGCGGGCACGGAGTGGGCATCAAGTCGCTGTGTCTTGTCGAAACCAGGTTTGTTGGTGCCGAGCTTGAGTTGCGGGCGCCGGAGATGCCTGTCCTTTCTATTCCCCTCAACGAAATGGGCGACGAGGCTCGGAGCGTCCAGATATGGAATAGCGCCTGTCAGGCTTATGACCAAGGTGCCGACGCGGCTTTTTGGTTTTCCCACTACCTCTCTCGTGAACGGCCGGGGAAGTATCGGCTGGTACGGATGAGCGAGTATGAACAACGGAGCTCTCACAAAGGTGAAGGGTGTTTGGCTTTTGCTGACGGCTATCCGTTCCTGGTAATGTCTGAAGCTTCACTCGCCGATCTTAACCGGCGTTTGGCAGAGTCTGTACCGATGAACCGTTTTCGCCCGAACATCGTCCTCACTGGCTGCGAACCCTACGCTGAGGACACGATCGACCGGTTTAGCGTCGGCGACGTGGAATTCACCGGCGCTTCGCTCTGTGTGCGCTGCCCCATCACGACGACCAACCAGCTCACGGCCGTGCGTGGCAAAGAACCTCTGCGGACGCTCGCCACCTACCGACGGACGCCGAAGGGGGTGGTGTTTGGACGGAATTTCAATCACCGGGGGACGGGGGTGGTTGCGGTGGGTGATAAACTCGTGTTGGATTAACGGACTATCGGCCCCGCATCTTCGTCTGAAGAGCGGGTCACCGACAGGCCCGTTTTTTTTACTGTTTACTGTTTACTGTTTACTGTTTATGATATACAAAATTTTCCACCTAACTATTTTATGCTTCGTCACCTCAAAAATCTTTTCCACCTCCTCTCCGGCTGCCTTGCCGTTATGTATTACCGTTTCCCGGCGCGGCGGTTGACGGTTGTCGGCATAACCGGCACTGATGGCAAAACCACCACCACGAGTATCGTCTACCACCTCCTCACCAAAGCCGGTTTTAAAACTGCTATGATTACGACCGTCGGCGCGGTGATCGCGGGGAAAACGTATGACAACGGTTTTCACGTCACCACCCCGAACGCCTGGCTATTGCAAAAATATATGCGCCAAGCAGTTGCCGCTGGCGTCACCCATCTAGCACTCGAAGTCTCGTCGCACAGCCTTGATCAACACCGCGTGGTTGGCATTCCTTTTTGCGTAGGCGTACTCACCATCGTGACCCACGAGCATTTGGATTACCACAAAACCTATGAGCGCTACGTCGCTGCCAAAACAAAACTTTTGCAACGCGCCAAACTCGCCATCATCAATCGTGACGATGAATCATACGAGCTGGTGATGAGCCTGCTAAAAAATCACCGCGTGATTCGTTACGGACTCAAAAATCCAGCAACCACCGAACTAAACCCAGGCACATTCCCATTTTCTACCACGCTCCTGGGCGAATTTAATCGGTACAATGCGCTGGCTGCCATTGGTGCGGTGCAAGAGCTTGGTATTGATGAAGAAGTGATTCGCGATGCGCTCCTGAGCTACACCGCGCCCGAGGGCCGTCAAAAAATGGTGTATGACAAGGATTTCAAAGTCATTGTTGATTTTGCTCACACCCCCAATGCGTTTGAAAAAATTCTTGCCGCTGTGCGCCCCCTCACGCCCGGACGACTCATCCATGTTTTTGGTTCGGCCGGACTGCGCGATGTCACCAAACGCCCGCTTATGGGCGATGCTTCAGCACGCTTTGCTGATATCATTATTCTGACCGCCGAAGATCCACGCGGCGAATCGATCGAGCAGATCAATCAGGGTATCACCCAAAACATTACCCATTTTAAAACACGACAAGAGTTGAAATTGGCTGCATCCGAACGACGCATATTATTTACTATTCCAGATCGCAGCGCAGCAATTGAGTTTGCCATCCAATCTGCTCACGCTGGCGACACCGTGCTTCTCACCGGCAAGAGCCATGAGCGATCAATGAACTACGATGGCACGCACGAAGTTGCATGGGACGAAACAAAAGAAGCGCTGGCGGCGCTTCAAAAACGGACTTCATAAATTCTGTTGTCGTGGCTAGTTCTTGGGAAGAGGCGTGCCGCAGACTACGACGATAGGCGTATCGACGAGCAGATCTTGGGTATAGCGCTCAGCGGCCGCTTCTTCTTTTTCTGTATACGAACCCTGAACCACCAGAACAGATCTCGCACCATGAGAGGGCTGACACTGTGCGCCAGACTTAATGATTTGGTTAGCTTCTGCTTGCCCGCAAGCACTCTGCCAAATCGCATAGTCTTTGTAGCACGTCGAAAGCGTGTCGCCAAGGCACACGAACCGGGCATAGTCCAGATTCATAAGGTAACCAAAATGGTTTTCCGGAGTTGGCGGGCAAGGTTTTGGAGTATCTTCGGCACCGGCCGACGCGGTCGTAGGTGCAACAGCGCTCGGGCGTACCACTGTCGCCGGCGCACTACATCCAACCAACAACATCGCCAAAAAAACGCTTCGTGTACTCATCGTGATGTTCTCCTTGAAAATCCACTCACCATATAAGTGGACAGCTAAAATTAGCACAAGTCACACTATTTGTCAATGGATTAAGTACAAAAATGTCGGTTATGAGCTAAAAACCATTAAAAATTATAAAACAGTGCTAAAAAATTTTTCTTTGATCTTCTGCCAATATGTTTCTTGGCGACAGAGTTTGGTTCGATCAGTCGGGTTGCGCACAATTTCGGCTACAGCCTCTTCCAAGAAAATCGTATTCTGCGAACCTTTGGCGAGGACGAGGGATTGGTTGGGGAGATGTTCTTTGAGGTACGCCCCGAGCTCGCGCGCGGTGGCAAACCAGCGTAATTCTTTAAACGCGGTTGTGCGCCCGGTCGTATCTAAATATCCAACGACGTGTTGTTTGGTCAGCTCACCAACACAATACACGTAGTCCATGGTTCCGGGTAAAAGATCAGCAATGGCTTGATGTTCGCGAGGAGCATGCACGCCCAGTTCACGCATGTCGCCAAACAAAAAAACCGTTGGCTGCCCTGATTCTCGAGCAATATTTTTGGTGAGCTGTAAAAACGTTTTCACGGCTTCGGGCGAAGCATTGTACGTGGAGTCAATAATCGTACTGCCGTTAAGCCCGGGCAGTACGCTCGACCGGCTCGGCGGTAACGTAAGATTGTTCATAATATTTTTGGCAGCCGCTGCATACTCAACGCCGCAGGCGTGAGCGGTTTGAAGTGCGGCCGCAATCACTTCGCGATATTCTGTCGGCAGCACATATCCGGGTAGTGATACTGCGCACTCCTCCTCGCCGATACGAAACGAAAACGTTGTACCAGCGAGCGAAATTTTTTCACCGACATACGTAAGGCTGTTTGAAGAACCACTGCCGAACGTGAAGACGCGCTTGGCTGCAAGCAACTGCTCGTGCTGACGCAACTCGTCAACGACCGGGGTATTGTCCGTACAATACAACGCGGTATGACAATCCGAAGCAGTAATTATTTTTCCGTCTTCAGCCGCAATTTTTTTGATGAGCAGATGTGCTTTCTCTTGCTCAGGAAGCTTGCGCTCTGACCGACTCAAACCAAGCTCAAATTGCGATAAATGCGCGGCATACACATTGAGCCAGACGGCGATGTCGGGTTTCACGATCGATAACAAATATTCCATATTTTTGGGAGCAGTTAGCTCATCGGTCCCCATTTCAACCACTAAAATTTCAATGTCCTCAAGACGCGGACGAGCAAACACTGCTTTGATTACAACGACAAACCAGTCCCACACTCCGTAGCCGGTTTGTTTGATATTCAAAATGCCGAGCGGCACGCCAGTTTCAGAATTGCCAGGAGTATAGCGAACGCGACGCGTACCTGTGAGCGACGCGTAGATTGCCTGAACTGTCGATGATTTGCCTACCGCTCCCGCTACCCCCACAATCAGCGGGCGATGCTGCCTAAGAGCGCGGCGTGCCTTATACCGCAAAAATAGTAGAAGTGGCCAACGAAGGAGGTTTTTCATAAGGTGGTGAGGGGAGAAGATAGAGGTAGGGTACTAACAAACAGTGGGAGAGTCAAAATAAGTGAGGCTTATGAGATTTAAAAGGCTTGTGATACTCGTGAGGTATGCTGTGGTAGCCTAGGTAGCCTCACCTGCCTTATAGGCTTCACCGGCATTACAAGCCTCGCACACAACCTTGACCTTTTCCTGTATTTTAAGATATAATAAGCAACTCTTCTGTCTCATTCTATGCCCCCATCAACACTCTCCAAAACAGTTCTCAAAGAACTTACTGAAAAATTACTCGAAGAAAAAACCAAGCTTACCAAAGAGCTTAGCCTGCTTGATGGAAAAAATGGCGAAGTAGCTCATCCGGAATACGGCAGCGACGATGAAGAAAACGCCGCTGAATCAACCGAATACGAAACCAATCTGTCTATTGAGCACGGACTCAAAAAAAGTTTACGCGATACACTGAGCGCTCTGAAACGTATCGAAGACGGCACGTATGGCCTGTGCAAATATTGCAGCAACCCAATCCCTGAACTCCGGCTGAAAGCTCGGCCGACATCAAGCTCGTGCATTACCTGCAAAAAAGCCATTACCCAAGAAGTATAGTCTTTGTTATGGTGCCCAAAAAACACTCATTCCTAATTCTGGCTGTGGGTGTTTTTTTGTTTTTAGCAGATCGTTTTCTGAAACATCAAGCTCTTGGCGCGTGGGCAGCACCACATCTTTTTAAAAATGTTGTTGGTTGGTCAGTTTTTTTTAATACCGGTATTGCGTTTAGTTTGCCGCTGCCCTCGTGGATAACGGCGATCGTTACCGCTCCGATTCTTCTCATGGTCGGTTGGGCGATCGTTCAAATGCTCCGCAGTCAATCACCACTACCGACGTATCTCCCCCTACCACTTCCGCACAATCAGACACTTAATTTTCTCGTTGCGACACTCCTTTTTTCTGGCGCACTCTCTAATCTGCTCGACCGTCTCGTGTACGGCTATGTGGTTGACTATTTCCGTATTTTTACCGGTATCATTAATGTTGCTGATGTCGTTATCGCGCTTGGTTTTGTGCTCTACCTCTCAGGCATACGTCACGATCATCGTACTGCCGAACAACGGTAAACATTTTTTTGACGCACGGGTATCTTGCCAACATTCCTAAGACTGTTATCGTAGGTGCGTATATTTGTCATTGCGAGGAGGAGTTTAAACGACGACGAAGCAATCTCGTTGGGCTATCTCTTAGTCTGCTAACAAAATTTAAGATAGCTCAATGAGATCGCTTCTCCCGACTGCGGCCGGGATCGCAATGACAAACGAATACAATTGTACAGAATACTTCGCAGTTTACTGTTTACTTTTTACTGATTATTGTCGCTTAATCTATGTTCATCAAGCTCCCTTCGGCTGCTGTGAATGGCCTCGAATGCCTGCCCGTTGACGTTGAAGTTGATATTGCCAAAGGCCAAACTAATTTTACGATTGTCGGTCTGGCCGATACCTCAATCAAAGAAGCACGCGACCGCATTCATTCTGCTCTCAAAAATTCTTCATTCACCTACCCGTTTAATTTTCGCATTGTCATCAACCTAGCACCGGCCGACATTGCCAAAGAAGGCCCGGCGTATGATTTACCGATGGCGGTTGGCATTATCATGCTCAGCAACGCCATAGAGGCGAATATCACCGACACCCTCATCGTCGGCGAGCTCGGGCTTGATGGCAGTGTGCGGCATATCACCGGCGTGTTGCCGCTCGCGCTCTATGCCAAAGAACACGGCCTCAAACGCGTATTCGTGCCAGCCGTTGATGCTCCCGAAGCGGCGGTCGTTGACGGTATCACCGTTTACCCGGTTGAACACCTACGTGCCATGATCAATCATCTGACGGGTGAAGCACCGATACCACCGTTTGTGCTCCCTGCTGTTTCAGCAGAACATTTTTATCAGTACGAAGCTGACTTAAATTTGGTTAAAGGCCAAGAATATGCCAAACGCGCACTCGAGATTGCGGCGAGCGGCGGACATAACCTCCTCATGAGTGGCCCTCCAGGCTCGGGTAAAACACTCCTCGCCCGAACGCTGCCAAGCATTCTGCCGCCGCTCACCATGAACGAAGCACTCGAAGTGAGTAAAATTTACTCGGTAGCCGGACTACTCAAAGGCTCCATCATGCGCGCCCGACCATTTCGCACCCCGCATCACACGGCCTCGGGCGCAGCGCTCGTTGGTGGCGGTCGCGTACCACGCCCCGGCGAAATTTCGCTCGCCCATCGCGGTGTATTGTTTTTAGACGAATTTCCCGAGTTTCCTCGCTTTGTGATCGAGAGCCTGCGCCAACCACTGGAAGACGGCATTATTACCGTAGCTCGTGCCCAAGGCACCGTGCTCTTTCCTGCCCGGTTCATGCTCGTGGCCAGCCTTAACCCCTGCCCCTGCGGTTTTGCCACCGACCCCGATCAAGCTTGCACCTGTTCACCACAACAAAAATTGCGGTATGAAAAAAAATTGAGCGGTCCTCTACTCGATCGTATTGATCTGCAGATCGAAGTGCCCCGCGTGAAATTTGAAAAACTCACGTCGAATGACGCGACTGAATCTTCGGCTGTCGTGCGCGAACGCGTGGCTCGTGCTCGTGCAACTCAAGCGAAGCGTTTTGCTGGCACTAAACTCCAGACCAACAGCGACATGGGCAATCGTGAGTTAAAGACATTTTGTCAGCTCGATGACGCGACGCTCGCTATGCTCAAAACCGCACTCACGCATTTTCATTTGTCTGCCCGCGCCTACAACCGTATTTTAAAAGTTGCCCGCACCATCGCTGATTTGGCCGAATCAGAAACCATTACCACCGAACATGTGGCTGAGGCGCTGCAACTACGGACGAGGGAGGGGTAAGTATTTTGGGAGCGTAAAAAAAACAATACCAGCTTTCGCTGGTATTGTTGCCGGTGGGTCTACCTAAAGATAAAATTTTAGGCGTGCCCTACCCGTGGTGATTGATTCTAGTATACCAAAAAAAATCAAGGAATAGCCTACCCGCCACCAATTTTCTGCCACGGAATCTTCTGCAAACCGACGCTCAGGATGTTGAGCAAGTCATCGTGATTGATGCGGCTTGGGGTGGCTGCCGGGGAATGTATTGTTGTGTTATGAATCGCGTTGCTATGGATGTCAAAGTACCATTCTGGTGTTTCGTCAACAATGCCTGGATCTGCAAAACGACTGAGTGGTTCGGCCACTTCGCGTTGTTGCAGTAAGAGTTCTTTAATGCGTAATAGTGCTGTAAGACAGCGGAGATCAGTGTTCTTGTTACGAGTTTGAATACTGAAGTAACCATTAGGTAAACGACCGACCGTCACATCATGCGCGCCGCCAGCCTGGGAGTGAAGATACGTCGGAAATGCGTGGTGACTGGCGTCAAAAAGAACGACTTTGAGCTTGCGACCATCTTGAGGAATATGCAGTGTTTCGGTAGTACCGTTTGCACGTTGGGCAGAAAAAGCTTCGGGGAAATAGCGGCGATGCAATACTTCATCATGATGATGTGCGGTGAGAATAGGGAGTACTGCCTCGACGACATAGGTTGGGTGGTCGTGATAGCTGCGATTAAGACTTTCGATAATTGATGGTAGGCCAAAAGCTCGATCAATCGGGTCAGACGAGCTGGTGCCGCGGCGTTTTTTTTCATCGCGTTCGACGAGGGACAGTAATTTTTTGAGTGCTGGGTCGTCTTGAATAGCGAGGTACTCTGCTACTTGTTCGCTGAGTGTAGAACTAAATTCTTCAGCATGCATTTCAAACATGGCACCAGGAAATCCAACGGTTATGGAGTTTGAAACAGTATCAAACGCATGTGGTTGCAGCGATGGATTATTCCAAGCGTGGAGTGTAGCAGTTTGCACGCCTGGAAGACATTCATTGCCGAATGTTTTGAGTAAAAAAATTGCGCTTATCACATCGAGTCGCGGACGAGGTGGAAAATAGATTGTAGTAAAAAGAGAAGTAGTCATAAAAAATATATGGAGGTAGTATACCATGTTTTTTGTTAAAAAAATTATTCCGATTAAAATAAATTCTTCCCACAATCTTGGTGTGAGGAGAAAAAGTGTGGCGAGCTGCTGTTTGTGCAAATAGCATTTATTTGAGGCGAAAAGTGCTACAGGTCGGAGTTCCAGATTTTGGAAACGTCGTAGTTCGTATAGCCCTGCGCAGTTTTTCGAATCGATGTGATTTTTTGCAAAAAAAGAAAAAGACCCTGGTCCCGAGGCACATCTAGTGCTCGAAACGCAGAGTCTTGAGGCTCCTGGCTGAAACCCGTCTAGCGATGGGCGCTGGTGGCCTTGAGTACGACTCGCGCACCGTTGATCCGCGCTCCCCACATGGCCGCAAGCTTCTCAACAGGCGAAAGGGTGCGGTGGTTTGGATGCGCGGTTGCGACTGGCGCGGGTTCAGCGCCCGCGGCGACTACCGGCTCTTGGAGAGCGGCCGCCCGCGGCGCTTTGCGGACGCCGAAAGCGTTGTACTTGAAGCTCCGCTCTTCGCTCAACCATATCTGACTGATCACCACTTCTTCTCCGGGTAGCAGTTCGTAGAATTCGCCGGCTTCACTATCGGTGATATTGTTGAAGCTGACGCGTAGGTCACAGACTACTCCCTCAGCATCCTTCACCTGAATGATGCCGTAATTTTTGGCATGGTTCCAGCGCTTCACCGTCCCGACGACGTCGCTCTGAGCAGCGTCAATAGCACCCTGTTTGGGTGGTTGGTAGTCCCCATGTTCGGGCAATCGCGGGAGGCCAGCGATGTAGTCGCGGATGCTCTGAGGCAGGTATTCCCCCACAAAAGCGTCGAACTCCGGCCAATTTCGGCCTTGCGTGTAGACGCCCTTTTCATCTTGGAACACTCGCCAGCGCCCAACCTCCTGACAGGTGTAGTACTTGATGTTTTTTTGGACGATGATTGCATGCTCGGTGAGTACGGCCGTAACGCAGCCGTCATTTTCGAGCACCATCTCCACGACACGCAGGCAGCTGCTTTCCCCGTCGATCTGAAATCCCTCTACTTCTTTTTTGAAGAACGGTGCGAACTGGATTTCGTAGCAAACGGCATCTTTTAGACCCTTCCAATACTCTGCTTCTTCGACGTGCTTGTAGACGCCGTCGCGCACGATACGAATAGCAAAGACGGTGTTCTGGTCGGTTTCCACGCCGAGCGTCAGTTGTTCGAGCGGTATGTGTCTTTTGCGCCATACTCCGTCCTTCTTGTACTCCTGTATCCTTGCTCGTACGAGGCCGAGACATTGCCCGTGCCGCATATTGCGGTACATGGTTTGGGCGCCATCGTCTCTGTTTTCTATGCTAACGTAGATACTGTTCATGGTTGGTTCTCCTTGCCGTAACGGCAGTAGTAGGTTGTCGATGTGCGAAGTATGAGTACGTTCGACAGTATTTCTGCGAACGTAACAAGCAATAGTAGCATAAAATAATATACTTGTCAATTATATGAAGAATCAAAATAAACTATTTAATTTCTGCCAAAACCCCTCTTTCCACCACCCACCACTTTTCCCCTTAATTATCC
>JBPOHP010000189.1:0-5508 GCA_052035445.1 Candidatus Magasanikiibacteriota bacterium | reverse complement strand
TTGTTCGATGAGGTTCAGTGCATTCTCCAAACCATCGAGGATATCAACCCGCGGGTAGGTGCGACGGCCCAGGAAATAAGTATCGAAGCTACGCCAGAGACCGTTGAGCGAGAAAAATTTCGGGCGTACCGCGCGCTCGGGATCAATCGGGTAAGCGTGGGTGTTCAGACTTTAGATGCTGCCGAAATTGAAGTGGTGAAACGCCATAACCTCGCACCCGTTTCTGAGCAAGCGCTTGGCCTGCTGCAGGAGATCGGTTTTTTCAATGTCTGCGTTGATCTCATGTACGGCTTGCCGCACCAGACGATCGCGAGTTGGAAAAAAACGGTGGATGGAGTTGTAGCTTTTCGACCGTCAACGGTGGAGTTGTACAAAACTGTGACGATTCCCGGAACTGCCCTCGCCTTACGTGGGACACCTATTATGAGTCGAGAAGAGCAATCGGCCTGTTATCAGTATACTCGCGAACAGTTTTTGGTTCGTGGCTACCGACAGGATTGTCATCTGCGGTTTGTCCTCCCCGGGCGCGGCGGGTACCGCCAGCAAGAGAACGTGTTCGCTCTGCAGTCGCTCATTGGCATGGGGGTCGGGGCGCGGAGTTATACCGAACGTCTGCACTACCGTAACGTCTACGATACGCGGCAACCGAGACGTGCGCTTGATCAGTACCTCGAACGTGTAGAAGCTGGTGAATTGCCGGTAGAGAGTGGTGTTACGTTGCCAGACGACGAGTTGATGCGGCGCTATGTGATCCACCAGCTCGAGCACCTCCACACCGAAGATTTTCAAGAGCGGTTCGGGCGTAGCATCAAAGATGTTTTTCCCGAAGAGTGCGAGTATCTTCTTCGGGAAGGCTATTGGTACGACAATGGAAACAGCCTTGTGCTCGCACCCGAGATGTTTAACTTCCGCGACCTTATTGCCCAAGAGTTTTTTTCTTCGGCGGTGCGAGCGAGTGAGAAAACGTACTACGATCCAGATCTTGTGACGATTCGTTTACCACGTTAGACAATGCCGGTGTACTGCCGGCTATTTTTTTAAATTATGGTCATTATTATTTTTGGTTTTTCCGGAGCTGGCAAATCAACGCTCGCTGATAAACTCGGTGCAACTTTAGGGTTGCGAGTAATCCATCCCTCGAGTATTGTGAAAAATTTATTACAGAAAAAAGAAATTGATGTTGCGCACACGACCGCTGGTAGTAATTTTTGGGAAAGCTCCGAAGGAGTTGCGTTATTCAAAAGTCGTTTGCACGAGCAGCACCCGGTCGATCTGATCGGTGATGAAATTCTGTTAAACGAAATTAAAAAAGGTGATGTAGTGATGGACAGTTGGACGATGCCGTGGTTGAGCTCGGTTGGTATAAAAATTTTTTTGAAAGCACCGCACGATGTGCGAGCAGGGCGCGTGTCCAAACGTAGTGGTGTCGGTTTACGCCGTGCTTCTCAGGTAGTACGACTCAAAGACTGCGAGACACGGGCGCTGTACCGGCGATTGCGCGGGTTTGATATGAAAAAAGATCAGGGGGTTTTTGATCTTATTGTGGACGTGCGTCGGCTCAGTGCGGAAAACGTTTTGAAACAGGTTAAAAATTTTATCATGCATGATCGTTCGCAAGGCATTTAATTTAACGTCAAGAATAAAAAATAAGCCCGTTGGAAGGGCTTGTGCACCTGTTTACAGGGTGATCAAGGTGTCGGCGGCACGCACATAGTCCGTGACTGCGCCCATGACCATTCGGTCGTCCGGCGTGCCGTCGCGTACCCGACCTTCCACATCGATGCTCAGCTGGGGAAATTTCTGCAGAAGCGGGCCGACGAGATGAAGCGTCGTGGACGAAAGGCCGCCGGCTGCTCCGATACCGAGGTTTGGAAATTCCTCAGTAATCGCGCTGAGGTATTGCTCAGCTATGGCGGGATTAAGAGGTTGTCCTCGGCCACCGCTCGGGTCGAACAGCACATCGGTGATGATGCCTTGGTAGGGCTTCAACCGTTCGATCACTTTTTGGGGCGAGTTTGCCTTCTTGAGCGCCAACCCTCCGATCTGCAAGACAATCCGTTCAACCTTCTTGGCCGCAGCCGCGATGAGCTCTGGTTTTGGCCAGGCCATGTTCAGCTGAAAGCCGTGCAGATGTGGGCCGCCGAGCTCGATGAGCTGCTCGAGTTGCGCCGGGAGCGTTGGCTGATCGTTGGTATTGTAGTGAACCAGGTTCAGAGCGTGTGGATGGTTGACGAAAATATTCTTGATGTGCGCCGGTTCTGGGTACCGGTTGGGAAACGAAGCAGTGCCCTCGATCGTCTTTCGTCGGCTCGAGAGAACCCCGATCATGATCAAGCGATCCGAGGATAGGGGGATCGCGAGTGTTGCGTGTACATTGGCCGAATCCACATAGCCTGTGACACCAATGTAGGAGTTTTTTCGCGTGGTCATCTCTACCCTCCTTTCAAGGGTAGGCTAAGACTAGCTTAATTTTTTGATTTTGTCAATCCTTATGAGGATAATTATCCATGCGTCCGATTGACAAGATGTATATTTTTTGTTATTTTTCTCTGTTCCTCTTCTTCAGCCCGCCTCCCTGTTTGTTCGGGTAGGTGCAGGGTTGAAAAAAGTTGAACGCAGCGCGCCAAGATGGTTGTTGTTGCAGAAATGAGAATCCTAACGAAAGGAGCTCGCATGACAACAGTGTTTCCCGGAAACTTCTTTGTGACACAGAAGTCAGATTGTCCGCAGGTGATCTGTGCACAGAGCCACGATGAGCTGGTCGCTCAAATTAACGGTGACGGTTCGTACGTCATCAAGCAGATCCCAATGCTAGCGGGGATCGTGTACGTCGGGGTCAAGAATTTGAAATTTTTCGATGTGCCTCGCGCGGCCAAGTCTGGCGGTTCGAACGCCATGTACTGGGGTAGTGGTGGTAGCGGACTCCGCAAGTTCCTGCTGCAGTACCTGCGACCGAACGGGGTCACGTCGGCGCACTACCATAAGCAGACCACCGAGGTCTTCCACCTGATCGCCGGTAGCGCATACATCCGCACACCCGAAGCTACGCTTGGATTCGACGGTAAATCGACCATCCCAATTGTACCGCCCACCCAGCATCAGGTCACGACCCGCGAGCAGGACTCGCTCATCCTGCTTGAGATGCTCTACGAGGTTGAAGGGCTTGGTATGGACGATCACTTTTCTGCGGATTTGCTCTAGGGCTGAATTGGCAGAGCGTTCCGTAGTGCTAGAGCCCGACCACTCGGTCGGCTCTTTTTTATACAAAAAAGCCTCAACCGTGTGAGGCGGATAAACTACGCTATCTATACGTTTAGAGTGAATTTTTTTTGTTTCATCGAACGCAGATAGCTGCGGCGTTTCGTCACATCAAGCAGAGTGCATGTTTGCTTAGAATCGTCACTGATTTTTTGAGCAACCTCTTCAGTGCGATTAGTGGCGAGAATCCAGGTGTCATATTTACTTTTCCAGGTTTTTTTTAGTTTTTTTATCCGCTCCTGTTCTCGGCGTTCGAGTATTTTTTGTTTGATTTTTTCCAAACGCACGGCTTTGTCAACGCGTTCGAGGGCAGCACGATTGTTGGAGGGACGAATTGGGTCAGGTTGCTGATCTTTTCGTGGCATAGAACTTTTCCTTCTAGCGTGCTGTTTGCACAGAGCTATGGTGCGTGATAGTACGGTGGATGTCAAGAGAGGGTGATAGTGGCTCTTGGCAAAAATGCTCGTTTAGTTTACTATCTCCATAGCAATTCTGGGCACGTGGCGGAATTGGTATACGCGCCAGTCTTAGGAACTGGTTCCTCACGGATTAAGGGTTCGAGTCCCTTCGTGCCCACACAGCAAAAAGCACTCTTCACACCAGAGTGATTTTTGTTAGCCAAAATACTTTCTCAGGTTTTAAGAAACTTCACATTTCAAGCGGGTTGCTTGTAAAATTTTGGTTGAGCTCTATACTACAGCTAGTTCTTCAATGATTACCAAATCAATGTTAGTGATACGTTACGTACTTTATGGCCAACAGCAATCTTACCAACGCCAAACGCGCCAAAAACGATGAGTTTTATACTCAGTACAACGATATTCAAAAAGAGATCGAAGCGTATCTGGAGTACAATCCCGATGTTTTTCGTGGTCAAGTGGTGTACTGCAACTGCGACGATCCGTTTGAAAGCAATTTTTTTCGTTACTTCGTGCTCAACTTCAACAAACTTGGCCTCAAGCGTCTCATTACCACGAGCTATAAGCCGTCGCCCGTTGCCAATACGCAACTCGGATTATTTGGTGACGACAAAACACTCGTGCCACTCAAAGGCCGTCCCAAAGTAAATGCCAACAAATTTATTATCAACGAAGTGGGTGATTTTGATGGTGATGGAGAATTTAATTTGAAAGACATTGCCGAGCAACTCAAAACTAATCAACATAACGAATGGATGCCGCTCGAAGGTGATGGTGATTTTCGGAGTGCTGAATGCGTAGAATTGCTTAAACAATCCGACATCGTGGTCACCAACCCACCGTTTAGTTTGTTTCGCGAGTATGTGAAACAGCTTTTTGAGCACCGTAAAAAGTTTGTCATTATCGGCAACATGAATGCGATTACGTATAAAGAAGTTTTTCCAAAAATTAAAGAGAATGAGATGTGGTTGGGAGCGACGGGAAATGGAACCGATATGGTTTTTGCGGTGCCAAACGGGTCTGAAATTGCGGAGAGCGATAGGCAGAAAGCAGCACGTCTTGGTTATGTTGGTGATTATACGAGACTTGGAAATTCGTGCTGGTTTACAAGACTCGATCACGGACGTCGTCATCGTCCGTTACCGCTGATGTCGATGGAAGATAATCTAAGATATAGCAAGCACAAAGAGCTTAAAGGGAAAAAAGAATATGATAGATATGACAACTATGAGGCGATAGAAGTGCCGTTTACCGATGCTATCCCCAGTGATTACGAGGGTGTGATGGGGGTGCCGATTAGTTTTTTGGATAAATATAATCCGGAGCAGTTTGAGATTATTGGAATTGATAGGTACGTTGAGGATAATCCGAATTACGGAAAAAGATTTACCATAAATAATAAAGAAATTTACGCGAGAGTTTTAATCAGGCACAAGAAAGAATAGCTATGAAAGCCGACGACACAAAAAATTCAGTGATCATCTACGAAGGCGACAATGGTGTACCGCGCATTGAGGTACAGATAGACGGTGAGACTGTTTGGCTTACGATTGGTCAGATGGCAGAGCTTTTTAAAAAAAGCCGGTCAACTATAAACGAGCACATTCTTAATATTTTTGAAGAAAAGGAGCTCAACGAAGTTAATTCTATAAGAAAAATCGGAAATTCCGATTTTTCTACGAAACCCACTAATTTCTATAATTTGGACGTAATTATATCGGTTGGTTATCGAGTTAAGTCAAAGAATGGTACTCATTTTCGCCAATGGGCAACGGCACGCCTGCGCGAATATATTGTCAAAGGTTTCACAATGGACGATGAGCGGTTGAAG